>JAAYSR010000154.1 GCA_012518325.1 Bacillota bacterium | reverse complement strand
GCGGTTTGGAGCGATTCAATCGCTCCCTTTTTCCTAAACACTCCAGCTGCCTTTTCTTTGGCCAGATCGGCTGACTTTTGGGCTTCCTCGGCTTTCTGGATCGCTTCATTGACCAGAACCCCAAGTTCCTGCAGCTCATCAAACTGCGAGTGGATAGTGGAGACAAGCTTGCCCTCATCTTTTTCCGACCAGGTCTCAATCTGTTCTTCGTCTAGGATGTGCCAATCTTCCTTCATTACGGTTCCATCTCCCAACTAGCCCCTTCTCAGGGCGTCACTGAGTTCTTGCAGCAGTTTCGGGTTATGGCATCTAACTCCAGGCAAATGTTCCGTAATTCTCCCCATGTCCTGCTGCACCTCTGAGATTGCTGCAAGATACTCCGAGGTGGTCTGGTTTATCATAACGTAGGCTTGCTCAAGGGTTTTAGCGGTGTTTTCGGCGGAAATCCAGACATCTGCCTGCCTATAGGAGAGCTTGGCGTTGAGGAGCTGAAGCTGCTGGCTGAAAATCTGAATGCGCTCACTGCGCAGCTTCTCCTCCTGCACCTCCATCTTCCCGTCGGCCCAGCAGGCAATGGCAAATCTGCCGATTCCCACGAAGTTCACCCTGAGTACAAAGTTTCTTAGGAATTCCGGTCCGAAGCCCCCTGATTTGACGGCAGAGCGAATGCTCGCATCGGCCAGGTCAATGGCAGTGAAGGTGCCTGCGGCAACAGTGAGCATCCTGACTACAGTGCGATTCCTGAAGGGCACTGTCCGTGCCCAGTTGATCCCTTTGAAGCTGCGCCCCTCCTGGTATTCCTCGCGAACCCGGTTGAGGAAGAAGACCAAGCGGACCAGAATCTCATTGATCAGGACGGGAAGGGCCTGTTTGCCGAGCTGATGGCCTACCGCCATTTCACTGCGCAAATCAAACTTATTTGTGACAAAGATCTCGTGGAGCTTTTCTGACAGTCCCAGCTTGTTGATGCCTGGAATCATGGAAAGTTCCTTGAGCAGAGAAACGATGGGCCCTGGAATGCCCATGCCGGCCCCTGCTGTTTTCTTACTGCCGGACATGTCGCTGACAAGGTGGAAAAACCAGTTTGCCGCGCCTGCAATAATCTTCTCCTTGAAGCCCCCGCCAACCAGCTCCCCGTTTTCGATCCCGATTTTGATAAATTCGCCTTCCCGATTCTGAAAGTAGGCGGTTTTTGTAAACTGCGTCAGAATAGAGCAGACTAGGCCCAGGGGTGTGGGATGATGGGCCAGATCATCGAGGTGGTGGCTTCTTGCGCTGATCTTCTGGTTCGTACCCTTCCAGACATTGTCACTGGGGATCTTAAACTTCTCCTCCAGGTGCTTAATGGCGCCCTCTAACCTTCCTTCCCCTGCGTAGCCGGTTCTCTCAGCCATCCTTTCAACAAACCGGTTGACCTGTTCGTTGCTCCAGGCTTTTCCCTCTTTGAAGGAAAACTCCCCAACCCAGAGGGCGTCAACGATGCCGGCAATAACTCCGCTGCTTACGGCTAATATGTAGTTCAAGCCATCAGACTGGTTGGTCAGCTTATCAAGCTGAAGGTTGATTTCATCGATTCGTTCCTGGTTCCAGGCAATCTGCTCCTCGACAGTCTCCAGGCCTGCCAGGATTTGCTGCTCCCTTGGGCCACGG
>JAAYSR010000153.1 GCA_012518325.1 Bacillota bacterium | reverse complement strand
GGCCAAGACCTCATGGCGATTTCCCTGGACGATGATGTCACCTACCGCCTGCCGACGCGTAAGAACAACTCCCTGGGACTGTTCCGGGAAACCTTGAACGTCAGCCTGCAGAAGGCCCAGGAGCATTACGAACATGTGAACCGCCAGAAGGAGGAGCTTGCAGGGGCTTACAATCAGCTCATGGCTCATGAGCAGACGCTGCAGAAGCAATACTACCAGATCAAGGAGAACGAAGAGAAGATAAGGTTCTTAGCGGAGCATGATGCATTGACGGGGCTCCTCAACCGCAGAAAGTTTCAGGATGATCTGCAGGATATCTTAGACAGCGGAACTCCAGGAGCAGTGTTTTTGCTTGATATCGACGATTTTAAGAACATCAATGATACGCAGGGGCACCATTTTGGCGACAGCATTCTGCGAGCAGCCGCTGAGCTTCTGCAGGAAGAGATCCCCCCCGATGCCACTGCCTACCGCTTTGGCGGCGATGAGTTTGTCATCATCGTTCGGCACAGCTTTGAACTGGAACGAATTCCGGTGTATGTAGACAGAATCAACAGCAGGCTGCAGTCTGCCCTGAGGGAAAGGAAGCGGAGCAGCATCACCTGCAGCATGGGTGTGGTACGCTTCCCCCTTGACGGCGCCACAGTCGAGGAGATCTTGATCAAGGCCGACATTGCCCTTCATCATGCCAAAAACACGGGAAAACACTGCTACGTTGTCTTTGAAGAAAGCATGGAGGCAATGTTCAGCGAACGTGTTAAAATGGAAAACATTCTGAGTGCGGCAGTCCGCACGGGAGGTTTCTACTTGGTCTACCAGCCCATCGTGGAGTTCAGCACCGGCAAAGTGGCCTGCCTTGAGGCTCTGGTCCGGCTCAAGGATCATGATGTTCTGCCTGATGAGTTTGTTCCCATCGCAGAGGAGTCAGATCTGATTTTGCCTCTAGGTTACTGGGTGATCAGGGAGGTCATGCAGCAGATTGCCCGGTGGCAGGAAGAGGGCAGGCGGACCAAGCCCGTCTCGGTTAACCTGTCCACCAAGCAGTTTCACGATCCGAACTTAGTTGGTTACTTGCGGGAGCAGCTGGACGAAACCGGCATCGAGCCGTCCCTCTTCGAAGTGGAATTCAGGGAGGATGTGCTGTTTGGCAACGAAGAGAAGGCTTTAGAGATCATGGAGAGCATCAAGTCGCTGGGGGTTGCCCTGTCGCTGGATGATTACGGATCAGGCTATTCCTTTATCAATTACATGACCAGAATGCCCGTGGACTATCTGAAGATCCACAGGGCGATTACAGAGAATATACAGGACAATGGGGCTGTCATGGGCGGACTGGTTGCTATTGCCCACGGGCTTGGCATGGAAGTCGTGGCCGAACAGGTGGAGACGCTGGAGGAGGCGCAGATGCTCAGCAATGTGAACTGCGATTACCTCCAGGGCTACCTGCTGAGCAAACCTGTGAAAAGCAAAGAAGCCGGGGACATGCTGGAACTGAGCTACGCAGATGTCCTGGAGATCGCCTAAAGGAGAAGGAGAGCTTGCGCCTGCAGCTCTCCTTTTCACGGACTAGAACCAGAAATCCAGGTTTACAGTGGCTGTCACTTCTACATCGTCAGGGTTAATGGTTGTCTCTGCAGCAGCATCCAGCCTAAAGGCCATAGCACTTACCACCGGGGCATAGGAGGCGTAGTTTTCGTTTATGCTGGCAATTCCACCTAAGGTAATTCCGGCAGCATCAGCCATCACTTCAGCCTTGGCCATGCCCTGCCGGATCGCGTTTTTTAGCGCCTCCAGCTGCATCTCCTGTTTATCTTCGATATCAAAGGTTACTCCCTGTACCTGGTTTGCTCCTGCCTTCACCGCGGCATCAATGATTTGACCCACAGAGGTCAAGTCCTTTGTCTTGACGTTGATCCGATTGTGTACATGGTAGGTGGTGATGTACTCCTCATTCTGCAAACCTCGGTTGAGCACCTGGGTAGAGCTGTAGATATTGTAGCCGCTGGTGGTCAGTTCCTTGTCAGTTAGGCCCAAGGCATAAAGTGCGTCGAACACTTTAGCCATGCGATCGGCGTTCTCCTGAGCAGCCTTGTCGGCTGATGCGTCTCTGGTCTCTACACCGAGAGTGATGTAGGCTACATCGGGGGCACCTGTCACAATCGCGCTGCCTGTAACCTGCAGAGACCCCCGTTCTGGAGGGCTGGTTTCTGCCAAGGCCAGGGAGGACAGGCTAAGCAGAACAACGAGAACTCCAACTTTGAGCAATGATTTACGCATAATTTTCTTCCTTTCTTTCTGTGCTGCTTGATGCTTTCACTTTATATATCCAGCGAGTCAGGCAAAAGTTTATTATTCTAGAAAAAAATCTCCCAGTTCTAAGGAACTACCTAAGGAGCTGGGAGATAGCTGTATCTGGATTTAGGCTTTGGCAGTGATTGCTTCCACAGTCTTGACGATCGATTCTTCAGTAATGTCGTCTTCTTCTATGGTTGCTGCCACTTCACCCTTATGGAAAAACACAATAGTGGGATTCTTGGTAACGCCGTAGCGTTTGGCAACTCTCTGGTTGCGGTAAGTATCCATTTTCACCAGCTTGAGCTGATCGCTGAAACGGCCTAGGGTGGTCTCAATCATAGGAGACATTTCTACTGCTTTCTCCACCATGGGGGACCAGAAGGTTACTGCGACAGGCAGCTCCTGGTCGAGGACGGAGTTTTTGAAGCCTTCTTCTTCCACGATGTATTTTTCAGCGGCATAGGCGGCAATGGCGCCGTCGGCTGCAGCTGTGACAACTTGGCGGAGATACTTGACCCTGGCATCGCCAACTGCGTAGACACCGTCAATGTTGGTTTCCATCTGCTCATTGGTGATAATGTAGCCGCGGCTGTCCAGCTCAAGACCGGTGTCTTTGAGGAAATCGGTCTGGGGAACAGTTCCCACATAGATGAAGACTCCGTCGATGGGCATTTCGGTCAATTCGTTAGTCTTAATATTCTTAACAACAACGCTGTTAACCAGTGCATCGCCCTTGATTTCAGCCAGGGTGGAGTTCCAGATCCATTTAATCTTTGGATTGTTAAAAGCCCTTTCCTGGAGCATGGGCGCGGCATCCAGGATGCCTTCATCGTGGATGACAACGATGGTAACGCTGTTGGCAAACTTTGTGAGATAGCCTGCCTCTTCAACAGCAGCATCGCCGTTGCCGAGGACGATCACGTCCAGATCTTCGTAAAAGTCGGCGTCGCAGGTGGCGCAATAGGATACACCCTTGCCTGTAAAGGCTGCCTCACCTGGAATATTCAGTTTCCGGGGCACAGCGCCTGGGGCTAGGACAATCGTTTTTCCTTCATATGTTTCGCCTGCCTTGGTGTGAACCGCCTTGTTTTCCATGTCAACACGGGTTACTTCACCGCGGACGATTTCGGCTCCAAAGGACTTGGCATGGTCCGTAAAGGCCTGCATCAGATCTGGACCGGTGGTGCCGCGGGCAAAGCCTGGATAGTTCTCCATGTCCTCTGTAGTAGCTGCTTGGCCTCCTGGAGCTCCCTTTTCGATCAACAGTGTACTCAGACGGGAGCGTGCACCATAGATCGCAGCAGCCAGACCGCCAGGTCCTCCCCCAACGATGATTAAATCATATACTTTTTGGGTCATAACTCTTCCTCCTTATCTTGAGATCGTCAGAGCAGACGATTCCACCCCTGTTTTTTTACCTATACTAGAGAAATTGCAGTATTCCTTTACACCATACCATTAAATTGCAGGACTTGGCAATAGCATTTGTGAAAAAATATGTAAAGTCCGGTATGGCCCGGCCCCAGGCGCCGTTGTGCAGGATTAGCCTGCCTGCTGTCGAACATGGAACAGGGGTGCAAAGCCCCAGGGAAGAATTGGAGGTAAACGAATTGATTGAACAAGCAAGGCAAATCGCCCTGGATGCAGGAAGGCTCTTGACGGCTAAGCTTGAGAGCGGCATAACAATTGAACACAAGGGCAGCATCGATCTGGTGACGGATGCCGATCGTGCTGCAGAAGAATACATCGTCGGGCAGATCCAAAGCATGTTTCCGCACCACGGAATCCTCGGTGAGGAAGGGGCCAGAATTGAGGGGGCCAGCGAATTCCTGTGGGTGATTGATCCCCTCGACGGGACCACAAACTTCGCCCACGGTCTGCCTTACTTCTCTGTATCGCTGGGAATTCTGCAGGGCAATGAAGTGGTTGCCGGCGTAGTCTATAATCCGGTTGCCGGGGAGTGCTTCGCGGCGGAGCGGGGCAGCGGAGCATTTTTAAACGGCAAGAGAATCCAAGTCTCTGAACAAGCCGCAGTGCAGGAAAGCTTGCTGGCCACCGGTTTTCCCTATGATGTTGCGACAGCGGAAAAGAACAACCTCAAGTCCTTTGAACTGGTGACACGAGTGTCACAGGGGGTGCGCTGCCAGGGCTCGGCCGCCCTGGATCTGTGCCAGGTAGCTGCCGGACGCATTGACGGGTTTTGGGAACGTTCTTTGAACCCCTGGGATATTGCTGCCGGCAGCCTGATCGTGACCGAAGCGGGAGGCAGGGTGACTGACTGCAGCGGGCAGGATTTTAACCCCCTGGGCCGTGATGTCTGTGCTACGAATGGATTGATCCATGCTGAGCTGGTGAAGATTCTGACCAAGTGAGGTGGCAGGGATGAGCACGAAGATGCGCAGTTTTGGCTCTTCTTTCCGGGAGAGCCATGACTCATCACGGTTTTATAACCGACGGCTCTACAGTGCCGTTGCAGAAGTCAAGTTTTCTGAATCAGAGCTGAATGAGATTCCTGACGAGCTGCTTAATCAAGTACATCAGGGTGATTCAAGAGATCTCTCCTTTCTTCCAGACAACTCACTGCATCTGATGATCACCTCACCGCCTTACAATGTAGGGAAGGAATATGACGATGATTTGACCCAGTCAGAGTATCTGGAGCTGATTCACGCTGTGATGCAGGAAGTCTACCGCATCTTGATTCCCGGAGGCCGTGCCTGTATCAACATAGCCAATGTAGGCCGCAAGCCCTATCTTCCTTTAAATCATCTGATTAACCAGATCATGCTGGAGATTGGTTTTTTCATGCGGGGTGAGATAAT
>JAAYSR010000152.1 GCA_012518325.1 Bacillota bacterium | reverse complement strand
TTTCTCTTTGAAGGACAAGTTCTATACAGTCTGTTCGGAGCCCGTAGTGTTGAACCTTCCAGGTATCTCTTAGCCGCTATTGCCGCGCATCTTTTAGGCCTGCTCTCCTGCGGTTATGCCGTGCGGTCCCAAGGCGCGGTCCAGCGCGTTATGATCCTCTGCATGGGGATATGCCTCTTGGCAACTGCACCCTTCTTTTTCAGGCCGTCCCTATGGTGGGGGGCAGGGCTGGCAGTAAGCGGCTATGCCAGCGGCTGCGTTGTTGCTTCTTTTGGCTCCCTGCTAAAGAGATTCACTCTCGCGAGTGAACGTCTCAAAACCTGTGCCGACATCCTGATTTTTTCCAACTTGACGATGATCATGGTCAACGTCGCGGCGATGCATGTGTCGCCATACCTCGGACTAATTCTAGCATTGAGCTGTGTGCTGCTGGGTATGGTATTCGTCTCGGCATTGCCAGCGGCTGCAGCAAAGGAAGAGGGCGGCAAGGCAGAACGTAAACAGAATCGGCCCGACAACATCAAAACGCCCGCGCTGCTGCTTGCACTTTTCGTCGTAGTCATTACGATTAACTCTGGCCTGATGTATCAGGTGTTCAACCCCGCTTTCGCCCATTTGAGCGGGATTGTGAGCTGGTATTGGGCGGTTCCTTACATTATCGCTCTGATCATGATGAGAAACCTGCCCGCCGGGATCAAACGCTCCAGTGCTTTGTATGTTGGCATGGCCATGATTGCGGCAGCCTTTATCAGCTTCATGCTCCTGGGCCGGGGCGCTTCAGATTATCTTGTTGTGGACACCCTGATGCTTGGCGCCTGCGGCATTTTCGATCTTTTCTGGTGGAGTATTCTCGGTGAAATGCTGGAGCATACCGATGGGCCAGTTGCGCTGTTCGGTTTTGGGCTGGCTGCTAACGTCTGCGGTGTTTTAGCCGGGGCTGTGTTGGGTATGCTCATCGTCTCCCTGAATCTCTCCCCAGCCGAAGTGACGGTGATGGCCCTTACCGTTGTTTCCGTGACTTTGGCGCTTTTGCCTGCATTAAACCGCCACCTTGTCCTGCTCTTGACGAACCATGCTTACCTTGCGGTCTATGACAGCATGAGCAAACCGGAGCGAAACGCTGTCATTGCTAAAAGTGCGGTGCTGGATCCTCTGACAGTCAGGGAGCAGGAGGTATTGGAGGTTTTGCTGGACGGCAGGACCAACCGTCAGATCGCGGAAGTGCTGTTCATCAGTGAAAGCACAGTGAAGACTCATGTACGCAATATTTGTTCGAAATACGATGTGCGCAGCAAAGCGGAATTAATCAGCACTGTCCTTAAGGATCAAATTGAACATCAGTCATAAAAGTCAGAAGCTTTTTGCTGCCATCAAGCGCTGCGGCGGCAACGTGTGCAGCAGGTGTTTAGACAGCTCTCATACTAAAGTATGAGGGCGTTTTTTTATGGTTTCGGCCGAAAGGGGGATGGCATGCCCGCCCTCACACGTTACTCTTAAGGCAGAGCTGGCGGAAGGAGAGATGCAGTCATGCGCGGGAAGCAGGCTGGGCATAGTGCGCGGGCGGAAGCCTGAAACTGCCGACTGGTACCTAGAATTTCGTTTTGCAAAGGGCTTGCAGCCTATCATGTTTCTGTTTGCAGGAAGGAGGATGAAGTGCACTTGAGATCTATTCGCAGAAGATATACCTGTACTGCTATACTCCTCACTTTGAGCATAGTCTGCACAGTTTGGACTGATCCCAGGCAGACTGG
>JAAYSR010000151.1 GCA_012518325.1 Bacillota bacterium | reverse complement strand
GTGACGGTGCTGGCAGTCCTTTGGCTGCGGCCGAGGGGGGTGGAGCTAGCCGTTACCGGCATTGCCTGGGGATTTATTGCCGGTGAGTTTGCCGGCTGGCTGGTTTTGGCAGTTTACTATGCCTTTAGGCATGAAACGCTTCTGGACGCGATTCCTCCCAAGCGTACTGCAAGCAGGAGCGAATCAGTATCCGGACTGGCCCTCAGACTGACAGCGCTGGCTTTCCCGGCTGTGGTAGCCACCATTTTGTGGCCAGTCATGCAGCTGGCAGACAGCCTGCTGATACCCACCCGCATGCAGCTGGCGGGTTTTTCACCCGATCAGATCCGGGAAGGTTTGGGCCATCTGGGCATGGCGCTGACGCTGTCCCAGTTTCCCAACGTGGTTACAGTGGCCCTGGCCACAAGTTTGGTGCCGGCCATTTCTGAAGCCTGGGCTTTGCAGAGCAAAAGGCTGGTCAGGCACCGCTCCCAGGAAGCCCTGCGCATTGCCCTGATTTTCGGGATTCCTTCCTGCGCAGCCCTGTTTGTCCTGGGAGAGCCCTTAAGCAAAATGCTCTTTGGCTACAGTCAGGTAGGTGTGCATCTGCAGATCCTTTCCTTCGGCACTGTCACTTTAGGCCTGATTCAGGCTGCCACCGGTATTTTGCAGGGTTTAGGCGACATGCTGATTCCGGTGCGCAATTTAGCCATCGGTGTCGCGGTCAAGTTTGCCCTGAACTATTTTCTCCTTGCTGATCCCAGGTTCGGCATCCTAGGGGCGGCCTGGAGCACCACAATCGGCTGGACGGTCATTGCCCTGCTCAACTCCTGGTCGGTCTGGCGCAGGATCGGCAAAGCGGTAAGCCTTCGCCACAGCGTTTTGTACCCGGCCCTGACTGCAGCCGGGGCTGCCCTCTGGATGTATTTTGCCCAGGACACTCTGGCCTCTTTGACAGCCCACAGCGGCGTGAGCCTGATCGCGCTTTTAACCGGCTTTGTCCTGTATTTTCTCCTGCTGATGATCTGGGGAAGCTTAACGGAGCGGGATGTGCACCTTTTGCCTGTTCTGGGGAGGCCCCTCGCCCGCACCCTTTATGCCTGGGGATTTTTGCGCCGCTGATCCTTGGCACGGTCCCAGAGCACATTCAGCTCAGCGAGGCTGAGTTCATTTAGGTCCAAGCCCTCCTCCCGGGCATAGGCCTCAACAAGGTGAAAACGTTCGACGAACTTGGCGGTGGCTTTTTGCAGGGCAAACTCAGGATCCACATTGACAAAGCGGGACAGATTGACAGTGGCAAAAAGCAGATCGCCCAGCTCATCCTCTATTTCCTCAGGGGACCTTCTTTCCATGGCTTTTTCCAGTTCGGCCAGCTCCTCGTGGATTTTCTCCACCACATCCGGGGCATCGTCCCAGTCAAAGCCGACCTTGGCAGCTTTTTTCTGGATCTTTTCCGCCCGCATCAGGGCCGGAAAAACGCTGGGGACCCCATCAAGGACGGAAACCCTTTCTGACAGGTTCTCCTCTGTCTTCTTAATGGCATCCCAGGTTTTTACCACCTCCTCAGGTGTATCTGCCTGCACAGAGCCGCCGAAGACATGGGGGTGGCGGCGGACCAGCTTTTCGCTTAGGTTTTCGATGACATCTTCCATGGAAAATGCCCCTTGCTCACTGGCGATTTGGGCGTGGAGCAAAACCTGCAGGAGTACATCGCCCAGCTCGTCCTTGATGGAAGAGGCGTCTTGGCCGTCGATGGCCTCAAACAGCTCATAGGTTTCCTCAAGCAAGAAACGTTTCAGGCTCTCGTGGGTTTGTTTGCGGTCCCAGGGGCAGCCTTCCGGGGAACGCAGCTTGCTGACGATCTGCAACAGATTAGACCAGGTCATGGAGGACTCCTTTCTGCTGAAAAAGTAGAAAAGCCCCCTAAGTCTAGGGGGCACGCATATAAACTCTTACTTAGGAGCTACAACTTCACGGAGGGACTTGCCTGGTTTAAAGGCAGGAACCTTCGTGGCAGGAATTGTAATCGGCTTTCCGGTGGAAGGATTAATGCCTTGGCGCTCTTTGCGAGGTCTTACTTCAAAAGTGCCGAATCCGACGATGGTCACTTTTTCCTCTTGGGCCAACGCTTCGGAAATAGATGCAAATACTGCCTCTACGGCCTCTCCAGCCGCCTTCTTCGTCATACCTGCCTTGTCAGCAACACTTGCAATCAATTCTGCTTTGTTCACAAATAAACCTCCTTTAAGGTGCAAATATACCCAGTAATTCTAGCATTATTCGGGTTCTCCTGCTAATTGTGGTAATATTTTCCCCGAAAATGTTGATAATACCCGCCTTTGAGACGTTTTTTGCCCTCTTTTTTGGTGAAACTATCAAAAAAGTGAGGGGGGCCTGCCATGACCTTCAAGAAAAACCAGGCAATTGTCTTAGGCTTAGTGCTGGTGGTCATTGCCAGCGTGACAGTTCTGATCAGCTGGTCCGGAGATGAGCGCAATATTGTCAGGGAGCTGCAGGAGGAGCCGACCATTTCTGTGTACATAAATGACACAGGCCAGATTCAGGAGATGAAGCTGGAGGAGTACATTGCCGGCGTAGTGGCGGGAGAGATGTTTCCCGACTGGCCTGTAGAGGCCTATGCAGCCCAGGCCATTTTTGCCCGCAGCTTCACCATGGACTTCATATCAACAGGCGGTGTCAAAGACAAGTACGGGGCGGATGTTTCCACTTCCATCGAGGAAACTCAGGCCTTTAACCCCGATGCAGTCACAGAGGAAATCAAAAAAGGGGTGGAGATGACCCGGGGCGAGGTTATGACCTATGACAACCGCTATGTCCGAGGCTGGTTCCATGCCTATTCCGGCGGAGTTACCGCCAGGGCCAAGGAGGGTTTGGACTACCAGGAGGAGGAACCCCCCTTTACCGTCAGCAGAAAGCTGCCTGAAAACAGCTATGTGCCGGACGAGGTCAAGGAGTGGACAGTGCAGTACAGTGCCGCGGAGCTGAGAAACCTCCTGTCCAGAACCGGGGTGAATGTTGGGGATATCCGGAGCATCGAGATCACCGAAAGGGGACCGACGGAGCGCATTACCCAGATCACCGTCACCGGGACCCAGGGGGAAGCGACTGTTTCAGGTCCGGAGTTTCGCTTAGCGGTTGATTCTACGAAGATGAAGTCAACGCTGGTTCATGATTTTACATTCCAGGACGGGGTTCTGACCATCACCGGCACCGGCTACGGGCATGGGGTAGGCCTCAGCCAGTGGGACGCTTTTATGCTGGCCAAGGACGGCAAAAGCCCGGAGGAGATCGTGGAGACCTTCTTTGAGGGCATTAAGATCCGCAAAATCTACGACTAAGTCTAACTTGGCTGCCTCCTGCATAGAATGTGGCAGAGGATGCAAATCACATGTTCTTGACAGGGAGGTAGTTCAAGTGGACGACAGGAGAATCAACAATGTTCGCCACCAGCTGGTCTTGGCGGAACGGGAACGCCTGACCATTGACGGGGTGATTCATGTAGAGAGCTTTGATGACAGAGAAATTGTGTTGGAGACCGAACTCGGCGGCCTTGTGGTGCAGGGAGACGAGCTGCATATTAAAGAACTGAATTTAGAGAAAGGAAACCTGCTGGTCAACGGCTACATTTCGTCCGTAGAGTACCTGGGCGATTCTCTGGCCAAGCGCAGCAAGGGACTTTTGGCCAGGCTGTTCAAATAAAGCTGAGGGGAGGTGTCTGCGTGGAATCTCTGGGCACTCAGCTTTATGCCTTTGGCATTGTCCTCTTGGCAGGAATTACCTTGGGGCTTTTCTTTGATCTCTTCCGTGTGATCCGGGGACTGCTGCGCCCTGGGCTGTTCAGCACACCCCTTTTAGACCTGCTCTTTTGGGCCCTGATTACCCCAGTTTTGGTTCTCTACCTTATTCTAGCGAACTGGGGCGAGCTGCGGGGCTATGTGATCATAGGCCTTGCTCTGGGCCTATTTTTCTATCGTCTGCTTCTCTCCGGCATGATCATTTCACTTCTGCTCTGGCTGGTGCAAGTGGTCAGGAGCTTCTTGAACCTCTCGATTTCCTTTCTGCTCTGGCTGCTTTCCTTTCCTGTGCTGCTGGTCCAGGAGATCCGCTTCAGCTGGTCCCATCGGGCCAGGCCTTCGGGGGCAGCCAGGCGGGCTTGGCGCCTGCGGCCCCAGCTCCGCTGGAAAAAATAAGAAAAGAGCAAGACCTGGCAGGAAAACTCCAAAGGAGGGGGAAAGAAAGAGCCAGGAGGGAATGTGCGGATATGGCCAAAAAACGTGTGCGAATACAACCCTGGCGAATCCTGGTGCTCCTTTTGATCTTATGGGTTGGATTCAGCTTTGCCAGGGGCGGATGGGAAAACCTCAAGCTGAAGCGGCAGATTGAGGCTCTTGAGAAGCAGCTCATCGTGCTGGAGATGCGCAAGGAAGACTTGGAGCGGGAAATTGAAGAGTGGAGATCCCCTGAGAATGTGGAACGGGTGGCCCGGGAGCAGCTGGGCCTGGTGAAGCCCGGGGAAGTAGTGTACAGAGTGTCAGAATCCTTCTCTGGCGATGTTGCGCATGACGTGGGCAAGCGGTAGCTTTATTGACACAAAAGTTGTGATAATATATAATGTTAAGTAGTCGCGTGCCCTGCACGGCAAAATCCAAGAGGAGGAATTTTTTAACGTATGTCAATTGATGTCGGCAACATTGTCGAAGGGAAGGTCACGGGAATAACCAATTTCGGTGCTTTCGTCGAACTCTCCAATGGAAAAACCGGTTTGGTCCACATTTCTGAAGTAGCAGATGCTTATGTCAAAGATATTAAGGACTTTTTGAACGAGAATGATGTTGTCAAGGTCAAAGTCATTAATATGAGTGAAGGCAAAATCGGCCTTTCGATTAAACAGGCGAATCCCACAGCACAGACGCGTGATCGGCGTGGGCAGCGCAGGAAGGCAAGTCCTCAGGACTTTGAGGAGCGCCTGATGCGTTTCTTGAAAGACAGCGACGAAAGGCAGACTGCTCTGAAGAAAAGCCAGGACTCAAAACGGGGAGGCAGGGGCGCAAGGTAAATGTAGACGAAACACAAGCCTTTCTCCGAAGTTCAAACACCTCCGCTGGAGGTGTTTTTTCACATGTAAGGAAGTGATGTTCTGAGGTACGAAAAACCTGACAAAGAGACACTGGCGATTATCAAGGGTCAGCTCGGCAGGGAGCCCAGGGGGGTCCTGGGTGTGCATACACTGTGTGAACACGGCTTTCCCCAGGTGATTGTGAACCGGCCGGTCTGGGCCACAGATTCGAATATCGAGATCTTTCCCACTCTGTACTGGCTGACCTGCCCCTATCTGCGCAGGGAGCTCTCTGCGCTGGAGGCTGAGGGTTTAGTTGCCCAGTATGAAAAGCGCATTCAGGAGGACCCTGAGTTTGCCGCACTGGTGGAAAAAAGCCATGAAGACTATGCCAAGCGCCGCTTAGCCCTGATTCCTGCCGTAGTTCAGGAAAGCCTGAAAGAGGAGTATCCCGATCGCTTTCAGGTGCTGGCGGAAGCCGGGGTTGGGGGGATTCGCAGCGCAGAGGGCGTGAAATGCCTCCATACCCATGCCGCGGATTATCTGGTCCACGGGGAAAACCCCATCGGTGAAGAAGTGCTGGCCATCCTCAACAAACCCCTTTACTGTCCTACGAAACAGTGTGAGGATTACCTGCCATGAGGGCAGTTCTGGATGTAGGCACCAACTCAGTGCGTCTGCTCGCAGCCAAAGTGTCCCAGGGCAGGGTGGAGCCGGTCACCAAAGAGGTTAGGGTCACCCGCCTGGGCCAAGGCGTTGATCACAGCAAACGCCTGGCCCCTGAGGCTATGGCCCGCACACTGGCTGCCCTGTGGGAGCTCTTCGCTTTAATTCCCCCAGGTGTGCCCGTTGATATTCTGGCTACAAGTGCGGTGCGGGACGCTGGCAACCGGGAGGAGTTTGCCCGCCTGGTCCAAGAAAAGTTGGGCATTTCGCTGCAAATCCTCTCCGGCGCCAGGGAAGCGGAGCTCTCTTTCCTTGGGGCGGTTTCTGCCTTGAATCTGCCCGATCCGATTACGGTGGTGGATATCGGCGGCGGGAGCACCGAAATTTTTACCGGCACGAACGCCGGTGGGCTCCTTGGCGGGAGCAGCGTGCAAATAGGCGCGGTGCGCTTACTTGAGCGCCATCCCCGCAACAGCCCAGAATTGCATGAAGAAATACAGGCGGCTTTAGCCCCTGCTGTGCAGGAAAATCTCAAATTCGAACCCAAGAGCTTTGTGGCGGTGGGCGGCACTGCCAACAGCCTGGCGGCAATCATCCAGAATCTGGCTGAGTACAGTGACGACAAGGTTGCCGGCTTCTCCTTTTCCTTGGCTGAACTTGCAGACTGCTATGCTTATTTGGGCAGACTATCCCTGGAGGAGCGCCGCCAAATTCCGTCGCTGCAGGCCGGGCGGGAAGATATAATTGTCTATGGCGCCGCCATTTTGCTCCACGCAGCGAGGATGATGGGCGTTGCCAAGATACACGTCAGCACAAGCAGCCTGCTGCACGGCTATCTCATCAGCCAGCTGACGAGCGGGCAGTTGACGAAGGGGTGCAAATAGACTATAATTACTTTGGTAAAGCCGGGGTGGCGGAATGGCAGACGCTACGGACTTAAAATCCGTTGGGCTAAGCGCCCGTGAGGGTTCGAGTCCCTCCCCCGGCACCATGGAAATTTACACCTGTTCGAGGTGTTTTTTTGTCTAAGGGGGGATGCCGGGTGCGTGGCTCTAAGAATTCAAGTGAACTGGAAAAGGCGGTGCAGGCTGGAATCCACGGCACGCCGCAGCTGAGGCCTGATGAAAGGCGCCGCTTTCTCGGCTTTTTCAGAGAACGCGTCATCCAGGCCGTCACCTTTAAGCAGTTTTTGACCGACGAGGGGTTTAAGGTGATGGAGGAGGCCCTCTCAGATCCCCGCGGAGTGGAGCTGGTCATTCATCAAAAAGCCAGAAGCCGGGCGATGCCCCTGATTGCCCAGGCCCGCAAGGAGGGTTTGGACTTTACCATAGTCTCCAACCCCAACCTCCGAGGCGAGGTGGCTGTAATTTTAGTTGCCAAGGATGCGGTGGATGTGCCGGTCCTTTACTCAGAAAAAGAATCCCAGTGAAAAAAAGTGGTGCGCCGAACCGGCGCACCTTTCATTTACACAACTTCCTGTTCCTCATCGTCCTCCAAGTCCACATCCTCCGGGGCCGGCTCCGCTGCTTCCTCGACAGTCGCCTGCACCTGTACTGGTTCTTCCTTGGCTTCCTTAGGCTTGGCGGGGGCCAGTATCAAGCTGACCAGAATCAACGCCAGACCTACAAAGAGAGGTATCAGTCCCGCCAGAAGCCAGGGTCCTACCCCCAGTGTGATCAGGCCGATGGTGAGGGCCAGGCCGCTGAGTCCGACAACCAGGCCGACGGCCAGCAGGATTTTGTGGTTCTTCTTGTCCTTGCTGCCGTTTTCCGGAAGTACGCCCTGGGCAATCATGCCCATTCGCTCCTTGTAGGTGAACCAGCGTAGGGTGATTATTAGAACAACCACCAGTGCCGTGAGGATAATTGGGGTAAAATACGCTAAGTAAGTCACAGTATAGTTCACATTAATCTCTCCCGTCCCTTTGATTTTTTAGCTCCAGCGAGCCAAGGCTGAGGTCTGCAAAAATCGATCCGCGCTGCTCTCCTTCACCTATAACTCCCTTAACGCCATCTTTGCCCTGCTGTCCCTTGAAGGGCACCTGACTCCTAAAGGAGCCCAGATCGATGCTTGCTTCTAATACATATGACTCTTCCGGCAAAAGAATTAGTGTAATATCCCCTAGGCTGCTCTCCAGCACATTGCGGCCGGCCAAGCTTGCTTCAACGGTCAAATCGCCAAGGTGTGAAAGGGCAACCAGTTCTTTGTCGAACTCGGAAGCGGAAATCTCAATGTTCCCCAGGGCGGTTTCCAGGTAGGCATCACCTTTGAAACTTTGCAGCCTGATTGTCCCAAGCTGATCAAGCACCCGCACATAACCTTCGATCTCCCTGACCTCAACATCGCCGAGGCCTGTCTTCAAATCAACGTGCATCCGGTGGGGAACCAAGAGAGTCAGATCCGCCCTGGCCATTTCATTGTTGCGCAGGCGAGGCGCCTGCACCTGCAGGGTAATCCGGTCTTCGGCTGTCTGGATGTCAAGGGACACTTCCCTCATCAGCTCCTGGGCCCTCAGGGGAGCAGCGGCTTTGGTTTGGATTTCCATCTGGATTTGAACCTGGTCTACATCTGCCCCTTGGACTGTGATTTCCCCGTGGGGCGTATCCACTGCCAGCTCCGGCTTAAGTTCCGCTGCATACTCCCTTTCTTCCGTTAGGGAGGTGCTGAAGGGCATGTTCACAGCGGATAAAGATGTGCCCGATTCTCCTAAGCCGAGAAAGGGCAAGGGCAAAAGTCCCGCACTGGCTGCCATTAAGGCAAGCGCAGCAACTAAGAGCAAAACGGTAATGACAATAGCGGCTTTTCGCATACTACGTTCCGTCCTTTCTGGTTGGTGAGCCCCATTGTCTGAGTTCCAGAAAAAGTAACATTATCCTGTCAATGCCAACGAAAATCAGGTCATTTTTTTCAAATAGAAAGGGAAAGAAAAGCAGGTGTAGAATCACACAAGGGCAGAGAATTCAAAAGGGAGGCGATTTTTTGAAAGCAAGAATTAGAAGTTCCTGGTTGGTACTGGTACTGGCTTTGGTGACTGTTTTGGCTGCCAGCATACCCATGTTGGCCGCAGAGATCATCATTTTACACACAAATGATGTCCACTCCCGTGTTGAATCCCACATCCCCCAAGGAGCAGAGGAAGAGCAGGGCGGCCGGGTCCGGGCAGCAACGCTGGTGGACGAAATCAGGGCCATCTATGGTCCGGAAAAAGTCCTTTTGTTGGATGCCGGTGACTCCATCCACGGCATGAACATTGACAATCTTTTTGGCGGCTTGCCTTCCATCGAGATTATGAATGCCATGGGCTACGACGCCTTCACGCCTGGCAACCACGAGTTCAACTACGGGCAGGAAGTGTTGGCAGAGCGCATTGCTGACGCCAAGTTCCCAACCTTGGCTGCCAACGTCAGCAAGAACGGTTCGCTCTTTGCCGGCTACAGCGCCCTGATTAAGGAAGTTGACGGCGTAAAGGTCGGCATCATCGGCCTGGTTGCCGAAGAGACACCGATTGTAACCCATCCCAAGAATGTGGAAGGCTTGACCTTCCATGATCCCATCGCCATCGCCAAGCAGACGGTTGGGATTCTCAGGTCTGAAGTAGATGTCTTGATTGTGTTAAGCCATCTCGGCTACAGCAAGGATGTCGAATTGGCCCAGGCAGTTCCTGAGCTCGACGTTATCGTGGGCGGGCACAGCCACACCGAGCTTGATACAGCTCAAGAAGTCAACGGCGTGATCATTGTCCAGGCCCATGAGTATGCCAACAATCTTGGTTTCCTCCACCTCCAGGTGGAAGATGGGCAGATAGTCTCTTATGAAGGCTTCCTGATTCCGGTCACGGCCGATCTCGAAAAGCACAGGGAAGTGCAAGCCATCATCGACTACTGGAATGCGCAGCTGCAGGCACGCCTGGATCAAGTTGTGGGCAAGAGTGACGTAAGCTGGAATGGAGAGAGGGCCTTCGTTCGCACCCAGGAGACCAATCTCGGCAACTTGGTCGCGGATGTGATCAGAAAGACGGTAGACGCTGACATTGCTGTAACCAACGGCGGCGGAATCCGCGCCAGCATCCATGCCGGCGACATTCGGGTCGCTGATGTTTACAACGTACTGCCCTTCGATAACACCCTCGTGGTGGTAGAAATGATGGGCATGGACCTTCTGGAAGCATTAGAGCACAGTGTTTCTCTTCTGCCTGAACAGAACGGCGCGTTCCTGCAAGTATCCGGAATCACCTATGAGGTTGATCCCAACGCACCTCCGGGAGGCCGCATCATTAACGCCAAGGTAGGGGACAGCAGGCTGTCCATGAGCAAGTACTACACAGTAGCCACCAATGACTTCATCGCCGCAGGCGGAGACGGTTATGATACGTTCCTCAACGCCAAGCTGGTGGCTGAAACCGGCATTATGCTCAGGGACGTTGTGGTTGACCACATCCTGGAACAAGGCACCGTAGAGGAGCCTGAAGGCGGACGGATTATCATTCTCGAATAGCTGAACAGAGACTAAGCGTTTTCAAGAGCTGCCCCTGGGCGGCTCTTTTTTTCGGCAACTGCCAGGGGCTGCCGCATGTTCCAGGCTGATTGTGTTAAAATCAGGGTATGAAAGGTGGAGGCTGATGAGGAAAATAACGATAGAGTTTTTTCACGATGTAATCTGCAGTTTCTGTTTTCCCATGTCCTACAGAATGCGGGAGCTGGTTAAGGTGATGCCTGAGGTTGAGGTTATCCATCGTTCCTTTGCGCTAGTTCGTGAAGAGGGAGAGTTTGACCGGATGTTTGGTTCTAGAGAAGCCGCCAAAGAGGAAGTTTTGGGCCATTGGGCGCAGGCCAATGAAAACGATGATCTGCATCGCTTCAATATCGACGGTATGCGCAGGGCTGACTTTCCCTTCCCCACATCGATGAAGGGGCTTCTGGCCTGCAAAGCTGCCTACTTCACAGGGGGAGAGGGTGCCTATTGGGATGTCTTTGATGCACTGCAAACAGCCTTTTTTGTCCACAGCCGCAATATTGGCGATCAGGCAGTGATTGACGAGATTATCCGGGAAACACAGCTGGACTTTGTCAAGTGGCAGCGCCATTACCAGGACTCCAAAACAATGGAGGCGGTGGAAGGCGATCTGCTGCTGGCGGAACAATACGGCATCACCGTCGTTCCCACGTTGATTATAGGCGGCAAGCACCGTGTGGCAGGCGCGTTGCCCCTAGCCCGCATCATCAGTTCGATCGAAAAGGCAAAAGAATAGGCAAATAATCACTCTTTAACAGTTGAGAGGCAAAAGGGATGTCCGGCAGGGTCAAGGAGAACTGTTGAGGTATTGTAGTACTGCACATCTGCAATGCGGGCACCGCATTGCACAGCATACTCTACCGCTTCGGCAAGGTTTTCAACATAGAAGTCTATGTGGGCCATCTGCTGTTGCTTTCCGCTTTTCCAGGGCCAGACGGGGGGTTCGTAGTTCTCAACAGTCTGAAAGACCAGGAGGATGCCTTCCGGGGTGCGCAGGGCCGCCCAGGCATCGCTGGAAATCTCTTTTTCCCAGCCTGAGATCTTCCCATAGAAATCTGCCAATTCATTTGCATTCGGGCAATCGAAGGCAATGCCGATGATTGACTTGATCATTTCATTCCCTCCCTGCATAGTCTCTTGAGTTCATTATAAGCGGAGGGCGGGGGGTTGGCAATTGCACCGCTATTTACTGCCATTCATTTAGACGCTGTTTTTTTCTTGACACACCGGCCGCGGAGGAATATAATTGTTTTGTGGCGTGGGCCATTAGCTCAGTTGGTAGAGCACCTGACTCTTAATCAGGGCGTCCTGGGTTCGAATCCCCGATGGCCCACCATTTTATTGCCAGCGAGAGACCTCTTCGGAGGTCTTTTTTTGCTCGTTTTT
>JAAYSR010000150.1 GCA_012518325.1 Bacillota bacterium | reverse complement strand
ATCTGGAGCGGTTTGGCCAGTGCCAACGGCCCTGCAGCCCCTGATTTTTTTGCCATTCATCTGTCAGGGGGAACAACTGAGCTGACGCTGGTCAAACGGGACGAAAAGACAAATCGCCTCCAGTTAAATCTCCTGGGCGGAACGTTGGACCTGCATGCAGGCCAGTTCGTTGATCGGCTTGGCGTCAAGCTGGGCCTGCCGTTTCCCGCGGGACCTTCCCTGGAGAAACTTGCCCATTTGACCGAGGATACTGTACCGGTGCCGACCTTTCACCGTGCCGGCAGGGTCAGCTTTTCCGGACCATTGACTGCATTGGAAAAAATGGTTGGAGAGGTTTCCCCAGAGGTGCTGGCCCGCAGCTGTTTCCAGAGCATTGGCCGCACGTTGGTGAAGTGGATCCGCTGGGCGGAAGAACAGAGTGTCAGCCGGGAACTTCTGGTGGTAGGCGGAGTGGCCGCCAACGGAATCATCCGGGCCTACTTGCGGGAGAAACTGCCTAATTGGAACCTGTTTTTTGCTGCACCTGCCTACAGTGTAGACAATGCCTACGGGGCAGCTTTTTTTAGCGCCCTCACTTCTGGACTTCTATCCGTTAAGACGATCCAAGGGGGGTCATGATGTTTCAACCTCTATCCGTCAGTGAACTTACTCAGCAGATTAAGTCTGCCTTGGCAGGACCCGAGTTTCAAAGTGTGGCTGTTGAGGGCGAGGTCTCCAATTTTGTTCATCATCGCTCGGGGCATATGTATTTCTCCCTCAAAGATTCCAAGAGCAGAATCAAAGCAGTAATGTTTCGGAGCCGCAATCAGCGTTTGCAGTTTGTCCCCGCCAACGGCGACACTCTAATTGCAGTGGGTTCAATCGGCGTCTATGAGCCCAACGGGGAATACCAGCTTTATGTGGATCTGCTCTTCCCGCAGGGCATCGGCGAACTGCATCTGGCCTTCGAAAGGCTGAAAGAGAAACTCGAGGGTGAGGGGCTCTTTGATGCTGCCCGCAAGCGTCCCCTTCCTTTCCTTCCAGGCAGGGTAGGGGTGATTACATCGCCTTCGGGAGCGGCACTCCGTGATATTCTCCATGTCTTGACCAGACGCTTCCCGGGGGTGCAGGTCCTGATTATTCCTGCTTTGGTGCAGGGCGATGAAGCGCCGGCAAGCCTGATCGCCGCTTTGACTATGGCCCAGAAAACAGATGTAGACGTGATCATCATGGGCAGAGGAGGCGGTTCTTTTGAAGAGCTGGCAGCGTTTAATGACGAAGGTTTAGTCCGGGCTGTTGCAGCCTCCGCCATACCCGTTGTCTCTGCCTGCGGACATGAGACAGACTTTACCCTGACAGATTTTGCAGCGGACTTAAGGGCGCCTACGCCTTCGGCCGCGGCCGAACTGGTGGTTCCCCTGCAGCAAGAACTGCTGGAAAACATCTCCTCACTGCAAAAACGAATGGCCGACTCTCTGAGACGGAAAATTCAAACGGATCGCCGGTACTTAGACAAGCTGAGCCAAAGTCCGATTTTACAGAGGCCGGACAGCTATCTGAACCAATTGCGGCAGCGCGTTGACGAACTGTGGACAGGCCTTGGGCGCTTTCAGCGCCACCAGGTTGTGCTCAGGAGGGGGAAACTGCACGCTGCTGCAGGCAAGCTGGAAGCCTTAAGTCCCCTGAAGACGCTGGGGCGCGGTTACGCCATCTGCCAGAATGAGCGGGGAGAGATTCTACGTGCGGCGGAACAGGCCCAGGAGGGCGATACAGTCCATATTACTTTGCACAAAGGATCTTTGTCCTGCACAGTAGAGGGGAGAGAGACATGACTGAACTGAAATTTGAAGAAGCGTTAGCTCGCCTGGAGGAGATTGTACGCAGTCTGGAACAGGGCGAGTCCGGTCTAGATGAGGCGTTGGTTCTTTTTGAAGAGGGTGTGAAGCTGGCCCGGTTTTGCAATAATAAACTTGATCAGGCAGAGGCCAAGATAGAAATTATGCTGAATGAGGGGCAAATCGAGACATTCGAGGTGAAGGATGCATGAAAGAGTTAGTCCGTGATGTGGAATCAATCTTAGAACAGACATTGCCTCCGGCGCAGACCGTGCCGGAAATACTGCATGAGTCTATGCGCTATTCCACCCTGGGGGGAGGCAAGCGCCTGAGAGCTCTTTTGGCTATGGCCGCCTGCCAGGCGGTGGGCGGTGACATCAAGAAAACCTCTGGCTTGGCCGCCGCGATCGAGATGGTCCACGCCTATTCCCTGATCCATGATGATCTGCCCTGTATGGATGACGACGACTTAAGGCGCGGAAAACCAACCAATCACAAAGTCTACGGTGAAGCAGTGGCGGTATTGACCGGCGACGCACTGCTAACCGAGGCCTTTGCCGAGCTCGCCAGAATGCCTGAGAAATATGGGGTTTCATACGAAACTGCTGTCCGCGTCATTCTGGAACTGTCAGCTGGCGCTGGCTCCCAGGGCATGGTAGGTGGACAAGTTGTGGACATTTGCAGCCAGGACCAGGACCTTGATGAAGAAACACTCCGCTATATTCATGCCCACAAGACCGGAGCCCTCTTTAGAGCTGCACTGCGGGGCGGTGCCCTGCTCGGCGGAGCCACCGAGGAGCAGTTAAGCCAAATCACACGGTATGCTGAAAACTTTGGACTGGCTTTCCAGATCACAGATGACATTCTTGACGAAACGGGACACACAGAGCAGCTCGGTAAAGCGGTAGGGACCGACCAGGCCCTTGGCAAACAGACCTACCCCCGCCTGTATGGGCTGGAACAGTCCAAGGCGATGGCCCG
The DNA here is from genome assembly GCA_012518325.1 of Bacillota bacterium. Classification (GTDB taxonomy): domain Bacteria; phylum Bacillota; class Limnochordia; order Darwinibacteriales; family Darwinibacteriaceae; genus UBA5420. The sequence continues at coordinate 22,702 of JAAYSR010000150.1, read as the reverse complement.
CCAATGTGTGGAGGAGTGTCATGAAGCTTTGCGGGAATTCTCTGAGCAGGCTGACCTGCTGCGGCAGCTGGCATCCTTTATCATCCAGCGTGACCATTAGGTTACTTGCACCCTTTTTAATGCCTGTGATATAATGAAGCCAACCTAAAGGTGAATGGCGCAGTATTCTAGTCGTCAACCTTATTCTTGAAAACGGGCCTAAAAATCCGTTGCGGGCACATCGATGAAGTCTTTGGTGGTGGCTTTCGACGCCCAGTCGGGGGTTGCTGCTGAGGGTTAAGGTTGGAGGGCGATCTGCAAGGGCATGCAGGCGTTGACCCTCCATCCACGGAGACCCAAGACTGTGGAGGCATGGAGAACGTTCTTCTACGGCTTGGGATTGAACCTGCACGCGATACGCATTTGAAGCTTAATCGTACATCAGTGTTGGGTGCAGTGTAGCCTGTCTTGAGTGGTGTTTGGGGGATAGCGGTTTGCAGCAGAGCGCTCCAGGCCAGGGTGCTTTTGCTGGCCCCTTTGTTTGGCAAAGGGGCACACCCTTGAAACCTTCACTGCAAAAGAGACTAGAGAATCGGGATTGATGTTGAGGAAAACTCCTAGACTGTTTCTCCCTGGAGATGGTGGAGTGGGGATTACAGTGTGGGCTAAGTGGTAATCCAGCCTCGCAGATGGTGACAAGCGAAGGGGTCGCAAAGGGAAACCGCCAGTTTCGGTGACGGACTGGACGACCCTTGGGAAAACCTGCTGGACCTAAGCCACAATCTTTACCCACTTCACTGCCATTCACCTCGGTACATACACAGAAAGAGGTCCCGAGGGAGCTCATGGAAGTACGTTGGAAAAAAGTATTTACATTGACCATAGCTACGTTTTTAGTATCGTTGGCTTTAAACTTGGGTAGTAACAGCGTATTGTCGTTTGTACCGTTGACATTAGGCTTGGTGTTACTACTTTTTATTATCTTAGTGGGTGTAATTTTTGATATTGTAGGTGTATCTGCTACGGCGGGAGAAGAGGCCCCCTTCCATGCCATGGCCTCAAACAGGGTGCCCGGTGCAAAACATGCCATTTGGCTTGTGCGCAATGCCGACTCTGTTTCAACTGTATGCAATGACCTCATCGGCGATGTGGCGGGAACGCTGAGCGGAGCGGTAGGGGTAGCCATTATCTTCAATTTGAAGAGCCTTTCAGCAGGACTTGGGGGAACCTTGGCCAATACATTCATGGTAGCGCTGATTGCCGCCTTGACCGTTGGAGGCAAGTCACTGGGGAAGAATTTTGCCATTTCCAATTCCACTCGGATTTTGATCATCGTCGGCCGTCTTTTACATTCCGTGGAGCGATTCGGTTTGCGATTTGGTCCCACGACAGCGAAAACGAAGAAGAGGTAAGTCAAATGCGAAGTAATCTGCTTGACCGTGTTAACTCGCCAGATGACATCAAGAAGCTGGATGTACATAGTCTTGAGCTCTTGGCACAGGAAATCCGCAATCATATTATTTCCATCGTAGAGGACAACGGCGGTCATCTTGGTGCTAACCTGGGAGTTGTGGAACTCACCCTGGCGCTGCACTCTGTGCTCTCAACACCTAAGGACAAGATTATCTGGGATGTGGGTCATCAGTGTTATACGCATAAGCTGATCACCGGGCGAAAAGACCGATTCCACACCCTGCGCCAGTGGCAGGGCATTTCAGGGTTTCCTCTTCCAAGTGAGAGTGAGCATGATCATTACGGGGTAGGACATAGTTCTACCTCGATTTCGGTGGCCGCCGGCATGGCCATCGCCAGGGACCTAAACGGAGAAAAACACAAGATTGTGGCGGTTATAGGCGATGGGGCCCTCACAGGCGGCATGGCTTTTGAGGCACTCTGTCACATTGGTTCCCTCGGCAAGGACCTCATGGTAATTCTCAACGATAACGAGATGTCCATTACGAAAAATGTTGGCGCGTTAAGCGACTATCTGGGCAGAATCCGCTCAGACAGCACACTTTACAAAGCGCGGGCCGATCTTTCAGTGCTGCTGCGGAAAATACCCCTTGTAGGCAGACCCTTGGCCCAGGTTGCCCACAAGTGCAAGATAGCCCTGAAGAATATGCTGCCCGGCCAGCTCTTCGAGGATCTGGGATTTGCCTATCTCGGACCCTTTGACGGGCATAACATAGCACGCCTGCAACGGGCGATCAAATCTGGCTTGGAGCGGGGAGGACCCGTGCTTTTGCATGTCTACACGCAAAAGGGTAAAGGACATGCCCAGGCCGAGGAGGATCCCCGCAGGTATCATGGTGTGGGCCCTTTGAAAGTCGTCAGCGGCGGTGAGAAAAAAGTGCAGTCATTTAGCGAAGTGTTTGGCACTGCCCTCACTGCTTTAGGGGAAAGGGATCCAAGGATTGTAGCCATTACAGCAGCCATGCCTGATGGAACTGGGCTGAATATCTTTGCCAAACGGTTTCCGGACAGATTCTTTGATGTAGGAATTGCAGAACAGCATGCCCTGACCCTCGCCGGCGGAATGGCCAAAGAAGGGCTGCGCCCAGTAGTGGCAATCTATTCTACATTCCTGCAGCGAGGCTATGATCAGATCATCCATGACCTGGCGCTGCAAAACCTTCCGGTGGTGATCGGAGTGGATAGGGCCGGCGTTGTCGGCGACGACGGGCCGACCCATCATGGAGTCTTTGACATCAGCTTTTTGCGTGCCATTCCAAACATGACTGTTGTGGCACCTCGGACAGGCAGCGAGCTTGAGGCGATGCTGGCCTGGGCGCTGGAACAGCCCAATCCTGTGGCTATCCGCTACCCCAGGGGCGGCGCCTCTGTGGAGCAGCCGCAGCCGTTCTTTGATCCGGCCCAGCCCATTTCAGCATCGGTGCTCAAACCCGGCCGGGATGCAGTTGTCTTTGCTGTAGGACCTATGGCCGATGTGGCTCTCGAAGCTGCCCGCCGCCTGGAACCTGAGTTCAGCTGCGCTGTAGTGAATGTGCGTTCGCTAAAACCGCTGGATGCCCTGGAGCTGAAGAATCTGGCCAAAGGGAAAAAATGCATACTTACTCTGGAAGACCACGTGTTGGCAGGCGGTTTCGGCAGCAGTATCCTTGAGCTTTTCAGGGAAGAGCGGGGTGTGAATATAGAGTGCCTTGGCTATCCAGACGCCTTTATTCCCCAGGGAAGCATCAGCAGGCTGCATGAAGAATATGGTCTTAGTGCAGCCCATGTGGAGGCGGCGCTGAGAAAGGCGTTGTCCGGACGGCCCCTGAAGGCAGTAGCTAGAAAGGATATGTAGCTTGGATGCGTTTAGATCGATTGCTGGTGGAACGGGGGCACGCTCCGTCCCGGCAGCGTGCCAAGGAGCTGATTATACAGGGACATGTTTTGGCAGATGGTGAACAGTGCACAAAACCAAGTGCCAATGTGCCTCTTGAAGCAAAGATTGAAATAATTGGCCCAGCCCTGGCCTACCCCAGCCGGGCTGGCTTGAAGCTGGAAAAAGCCCTGAACGTATTCGGCATTGATGTCTTGGGAAAGGCCGCCCTGGACGTGGGTGCGTCAACGGGAGGGTTTACCAGCTGTTTGCTGCAGGCCGGGGCGAGGCTGGTTATGGCAGTAGACGTAGGCCAGAACCAGCTCGTGGACAGTCTGCGCCGTGATCCCCGAGTTCGGGTCTATGAAAAAACGAACATTCGCGACCTGACGCCCGATAGGCTTCCCTGTTTGGCTGATTTGGCCGCCATCGACGTGTCGTTTATTTCCCTGACCAAGGTGTTTCCTGCTGTGCGTCCTCTGCTGGCAGCCGGCGGAGAGGCAGTTGCTTTGGTAAAACCGCAGTTTGAAACGGAAGGCGCAGGGTTGAACAAACACGGTGTGATTCAAGATGTAAGCATTCATAGGCGATTCCTTCCTCCCTTAATTAACCAATTACAGGGAGATAATTTTGGGCTCTTAGGTTTTGATTTTTCGCCAATTGTAGGAACGAAAGGGAATATTGAGTACTTGGCCCATTTTCGCCTTGGCTGCCAGCCAGGCGATGTCTCAGAATTGGTGTTGTCTGTCATTGAAGCCGCGTGGCGCGGATAGCTATGCAAAGGAAGGGTGGACTATGAACATCGGCATTGTACCTCATACTGGCAAACCTATTGCTCTGAAGCTTGTGGAAGAGTTAAGCGGCTTCCTTAAGGGCCGAGGAGTATGCTTTGAGGTGATCGCTGAGCCTTCCTTGGACAATCTGAGCACTTTTGACATAGTAATTGTCTTAGGCGGCGACGGGACACTGCTGAATGCCGCCCGCCTGACCAGTCAGGTTCAGGTGCCTGTGTTTGGCGTCAATGTAGGTCATTTGGGGTTTTTGACAGAAGTTGAAACGGACGGGCTGTTTCCGGCCATGGAAAAGCTGCTGTCAGGGGACTACCGTCTGGAAGAACGCATGCTGATCGGTGCGACAATTAAGCGGAACGGAAAGGAAATCTCCCGGAATATTGCTTTGAACGATTTTGTGATTACCCGGGGCACCTTTGCCCGCCTGATTGATCTTAGCATTTTCGTTGACGGGCAGCATGTCACAGACTACTCCGCCGATGGAGTAATTGTCGCAACGCCCACAGGCTCTACAGCTTATTCCCTCAGCGCCGGCGGGCCCATCCTCGAGCCGGTGCTGCAGTGTATCTGCATCACGCCAATTTGTGCCCACTCTTTAGCTGCCAGGTCGGTTGTAACCAGTGCTGAGGCGACGGTCAGCGTGCACTTGAAGGGTGTCAGCGGAGAAGTGATGCTTACCATTGACGGCCAGCACGGCTTTCCGCTACAGTCGGGAGATTGTGTAACGATCAGCAGAGCTGATCAGCCGGCCCTTTTTGTGAAACTGAGCGGGCGGGGCTTCTTCCAAGTATTGCACAGCAGGTTGAAAATGCCGCAGAGTTGGGGTGGGATTCGTGAAGAGTAGCAGACAAAGCAAGATTTTGGAGATCGTTTCCCGACAGGCAGTGGAAACCCAGGAGGAACTTCTTGAACTTTTGCAGGTGGAGGGGTTTCAGGTAACCCAGGCTACTGTTTCCCGGGACCTGAAGGAGCTTCGTTTAGTAAAAGTCCCTGACGGCCAGGGAGGAGCAAAATACTCTGTTCAAGCCAATGTTACCAGGGGTGATCTAGTTCGCCGGGCCAGGCGCATTTTTGAGGACTATGTACTCAGTGTAGACTTCAGCGGTCCGCTGATCATGATCAAGACCTATCCTGGCGGCGCCCATGCGGTGGCAGCGGTCATTGATGAGCTGGGCTGGCCGGAGATGATTGGCAGCCTCGCCGGAGATGACGCTATCTTGATCTTGACTCATGCCGATGACCCTGCACCGAGACCCTCGGGTAAGACCGGAGTGCTGTATGCAAGAATTCAAGAGCTGATGAAGGGGTGAGCCTGTGTTAACCGAGTTGCAGATTCGCGATTTTGCCCTCATCGATGAATTGGAATTGTCGTTCTATTCGGGATTTAGTGTGTTAAGCGGCGAAACCGGGGCTGGAAAATCCATCATTATCGATGCCCTCAGTTTGCTCTTGGGAGAGCGTGCTTCAGCAGAGATGATTCGCTCCGGCGCCGACAGCACCCGAGTGTCTGGTTGCTTTGACCACAATTCTGCCTCAAGGGCGTTGTTGGCAGAATGGGGCATACCGGTAGAAGAGCAGCTCGTGATCACCCGTGAGATCAACGCCAATGGACGCAATAAATGCTGGATTAACGGGCATATGGCCACAGTGGGCCAACTCGGGGAGCTTGGACACTGGCTGGTCGACATTGTGGGTCAGCATGACAGCCAAAGCCTGCTGGATTCCAAGGGGCATGCCGGCCTTCTAGATTCTTTCGGCGGACAAGCTCATCTGGAGCTGCTGAACCGAGTGGATGAACTGGCGAATCAGTGGGCTGCGCTGCGTTCCGAGCTGAACCGCCTGCACCGGGACGAACGGGAGAGAAACCGCCGCATTGACCTTTTGACTTTTCAAGTTGAAGAGATCAGCAAAGCCGCGCTGCAAGCGGGAGAAGATGAAAAACTAGAGGTGGAGCGTTCCCGCCTGGCCAACCTGGACCGAATCCGCCAGAGCCTCCACCTTGTACTGGATGTATTGGGCGAAAGCTACGATGGACGGGAATCGCTCCTGAACTGCCTGTCGACGATGGAGGCTGAACTGCAGCGGGCGGCTGCCCTGGACCCTGCCCTGGAGCCTTTGGCTCAGCGTTTTATCGGGCTGTCCATCGAGCTCCACGATGTCTACGGCGACTTCCGGCACTACCTGGAGCAGCTTCCTGCGGATCATGAGCGGCTCAATGAAATTGAAGCCAGGCTGACGTTAGTCGAGGGACTGAAACGCAAGTACGGCAGTACAGTAGAGGAGATACAGACTTATCTGCAGGAGGCGGAAACAGAGCTGAACAGCCTGAAAAACGCCACGGCACAGGCGGATGGCATTGAAAGGGAATGCCGCAGGCTTGAGGAGATGTGGCTCCAGGAGGCAGCTGCACTCACCGAGAGCCGCAAACAGGCTGCCTCTCGGCTGGAACAGCAGGTAGAAGCAGAGCTGTCCTATCTCTCCATGGGAAACACACGCTTTAAAGTGCGGTTTACACCTCGGCCTGCAAATACACCTGCTGCAGGCGGCAGGGAAGAAGTAGAGTTTATGCTGGCGCCTAATCTTGGCGAGGACTTAAAGCCCCTGGCCAAGATTGCATCGGGAGGAGAGCTCTCCCGGGTGATGCTGGCGATCAAAGCGGTATTGGCGGAGGCAGAGCAGACGCCGACGATCATTTTCGATGAGATTGATGCCGGAATCGGCGGCAGAACAGCAGTAAACCTCGGAGAAAAGCTGCTGTCCCTCAGCAGGCTGCGGCAGGTGCTGTGCGTAACTCATCTGCCGGTGGTGGCCAGTTTTGGCACCCAGCATTATTCGGTCCAGAAGTCCTCGCAGCAAGGCCGCACTGTAGTCAGGGTGGAGCTGCTTTCCCCCGAGGAAAGGGTAGAGGAGCTGACCCGCATGTTAGGAGGCTCTGCCCAGGAGCGGGTTACCTTGGAACATGCCCGGGAGCTGCTGAAAAAGACCGGCTCAAAGGCACTTTAGTCATTTATACTGCCAGCTAGTTCCTTCAATATCATGACAACTCACAGGGCAACCTACACTCATGAAACAAGTGAGGGGGGTAGGTGGCTTTGTGAGAAAAATCGTGCTCCGCGTGGGGCTGACACTCATTCTGGCTTGTCTCTTAGCCTTGGCTACAGTCCCGTATTGGGTTGCTGCAGTGGGAATTCCCCGGGAGCTGAAAGTTTTTCCCGGAATGGAACTTTCCCTGGATCTCAAACCGCCCTTTACGGTCCATGACCAATCCGGGCTGAAGGTGACAGGCCTCTTTGATACAGAAAACCTGGGAACCAGCATCTATAGGGTGAACCTCTTTGGCTGGCTGCCCTTAACCGAGGTAGTTGTTGATGTTGTTCCCCTGGTTCGCGTTATCCCTGGGGGACATTCCATCGGAGTGCTGCTTAGTTCAGAAGGCTTGGTGGTTGCAGATCTAGGTGCGGTTATAGGTGTGGATGGGGTGGAAAGATTTCCAGCACGGGACGGCGGCATTCAGCCGGGGGACATTCTCCTTTCCATTGAAGGCCACAGCCTGCGCAGGCCGGAACAGGTGAGTCAGCTGGTCAATTCTTTGGCCAAAGAGAAGAGAGTTCTGGAACTGGTTATCCGTCGCAATAATCGCCAGCTTACAGTAGAGGTCGAGCCGGCTGCGTCCAGGGTTTTTGGACAGCAGGAACCGACATATTTGCTAGGCATTTTCTTGGAAGATCCATCCGCCGGCGTAGGAACGATGAGCTTTTACGATGAGGAGACAGGACGTTTTGGCGCCTTGGGGCACACCATCACCGACAGCAGGGGCAGGCCTTTAAAAATTGAGAGCGGCAGCATTGTTGAGGCGGCCATCGACGGCATCCGCTACGGCAGTCGAGGATCCCCCGGTGAAAAGGTGGGATTCTTTCACGGAGATCAGGATGTGTTAGGCACCATCGACTCTAATACCAGCTTTGGCATTTTTGGCCGGCTCGAGCGTGCATTGCCGGAAAGTGAATTTGCAGAGCCTGTGCCCGTTGCCTTTGCCCATCAGGTGAGGCTGGGTCCGGCTGAGATCTACACCGTGCTGCATGGGAACAGGGTAGAGCGTTTCAGTGTGGAGATCATTAAAGTCACCAATCAGACCAAGCCCGGAGAAAAAGGCATGGTGATTGAGGTTACTGACGAACGCCTCCTTCGGGAGACAGGAGGAATTGTTCAGGGCATGTCGGGCAGTCCGATCATGCAAAACGGCATGCTGGTGGGTGCTGTAACCCACGTCTTTGTCAACAACCCCACAAAAGGATATGGCAGCTTTGCAGAGTGGATGGTCTATGAAGCAGGGCTGGGTAAGGTTCAGGAAATTCCCGCGAAACAATCGTTTTCGCGGGAAGGTTTTTTTTTGCATGTAGAGAAAGAGTTTACGAAAAGGCTTTTTAGCGCGGTAGAGAACAGATGCGGGTGAGGTGGGGCGATTAAATGGAAACAAAGACGCTTGTGTTGGGAGTCATTGGCTCTGATGTCCATGCCGTGGGTAACAAGATCCTGGAGATTTCCCTCAAAGAGGCAGGCTTTAATGTGGTTAACCTCGGCGTTTTGGTCTCCCAGAAGGAGTTTGTAGAAGCGGCCGTGGAAACCAGTGCAGATGCCATCATGGTATCCTCTCTCTACGGACATGGCGAGATCGATGTGCGAGGTCTCAGAGAAGCCTTGATCGAGGCTGGCATCGGAGACATTTTAATGTATATCGGCGGCTACTTGGTGGTGGGAAGCCAGGAGTGGTCTGAGGTAGAGGCTAAGTTTAGGAACTTGGGATTTGATCGGGTCTATCCTCCAAGTACATTGCCCGAAGACTTCATTCCAACGTTGAAGGAAGATCTTGGTATGTAACGGAGGGTTGCAGATGACGGAAGTCATGGTTCTAGTCGATATCGGGAGCACTTTTACTAAGGTGACGGCAGTGAACACCGTCGAAAGAGCTGTTCTGTCACAGTCCCTGGCCCCTACTACACCGTCGGATGTGAGCGTAGGGCTGCAACATGCTTTGGATCAGTTGGAACTCACCAGCGGGGCTCGGCAAGAGGCTCGCGTTTTGGCGTGCTCAAGCGCAGCTGGAGGTTTGCGCATGGTTGCCATAGGCTTGGTGGAAGATTTGACGGCCAAAGCAGCAAAAATGGCAGCTTTAGGCGCCGGCGCCAGGGTTTTGAAGACCTACTCCTTTCAGTTAACAGAAGAAGATCGTGCAGAACTTATTGAACTGGATCCTGACATCATTCTGCTGGCCGGCGGGACAGACGGCGGCAACGCAGAAAATATTCTGCACAATGCCAAGGTGCTGGCTTCCCTGCCGAAACCGGTTCCCATAGTGATTGCCGGGAACCGTTCTGTGGCCCAGGAAGTGGCCAGGACTTTTCCCGAATCCTTCAGTACATATATTTCAGCTAACGTGATGCCTCAAATTGGCAAGCTGCAGGTTGAACCTGCCCGGGAGGCGATTCGCCAGGTTTTCATGGAAAAGATCATCTATGCCAAGGGACTGAGCAAAGCCGGCAGGTTGATTGACAATATCTTTATGCCTACTCCAGCAGCGGTGCTGCGGGCTGGCCAGCTGCTGAGCGAAGGCACCGCAGGGATCAAGGGATGGGGAGATCTGCTCATAGTCGATGTCGGAGGCGCAACCACCGATGTCCATTCACTTGGAGACGGTCTGCCCACCAGGACTGGAGTTGTGGTGCGCGGACTGCCGGAACCTTTTGCTAAACGCACCGTGGAAGGAGACTTAGGTGTCCGGGTCAGTGTCCTTTCCTTGACTGAAGCAGTGAGCGCCGGGGTGTTGGCTCAAGATACGGGCTGGACCGCGGAGCAGGTTGAAAGCAGGGTTGAGAAGCTGCACGATCATCCCGAGACTTTGCCGCAGAATACTGAAGAAGAGAAGTTTGATCAAGTTCTAGGCTATCATGCCATTAAACTTGGAGTGGGCAGGCATGTTGGACGCCTGTCAGAACTGTATACTCCCTCTGGCTTGGTCTGGATACAGGACGGCAAGGATCTTTCCAAGGTGTCCAGGGTGATTGGCACCGGCGGAGTGTTGATCAACAGCAAGGATCCGCTGATGATGCTGGAAGGAGCGGGACAAGAAGCGGTGTCGCTGGAGCTGAGGCCTGAGAACCCAAGCTATTTCCTGGACGGTGACTATATTTTGGCTTCCATGGGGCTCCTGGCCCAGGAGCAGCCTGAGGCAGCCTTAACCATATTACAGAAATCCCTGAGTGAACGAGAGCTTACAAGGAGGGACAATTAGTTGGCGGAACAGATTACGCATGACAGGTTGGATTGGGACGAGTTGCAGGCAGAGCGGACGGAGGTTCTGGCGAGCTGGCCGACGGGCAGGGAGGTGGATCTGGACGAGGCGGTTGAATATCACCGCAAAATGCCCCTGGAGCTTAACTTCGGCAAGCGCCTCCTCCAAGCTAAAGAGGAAGGCCATACCTTGGCCCAGCCCCGGGCGGGAGTAGCTGATTTAAACAGTCATCGGGAATTATTGCTGTTTTTGCAGAATGAGGGCGGCGCGGATTTGCTGCCGACCACCATCGATTCCTATACCAGGCAAAACCGCTATGAAGAAGCAGAAAAGGGTTTGGCAGAGAGCGTACGGGAAGGGCGGTCTTTGCTTAACGGTTTTCCGGCCGTAAATCACGGAGTGGCGAACTGCCGGAGCTTGGTAGAGGCACTGTCTGTTCCGGTCCAGGTGCGCCACGGCACGCCTGATGCGCGTTTGCTGGCGGAAATCACCTTGGCCGCAGGTTTTACCGCGTACGAGGGAGGGGGAATTTCATATAATATACCCTACGCGAAACGAGTTCCCCTTGAAAAGAGTCTGCGGGACTGGCAGTACGTAGACCGCCTTGTAGGCTATTATGAGGAACAGGGCATTACCATCAACCGCGAGCCCTTCGGTCCATTAACCGGTACCCTGGTGTCACCCTGCATCTCACACAGTGTAGCAGTTATTGAAGCAGTACTCGCTGCCAAGCAGGGTGTGAAGAACATCACCCTCGGTTATGGCCAGTGCGGCAACATTACTCAGGACGTAGCCGCGCTGCAGACTTTGACTATTTTGGCGGAAGAATATCTGCAGGCAGAGAATATCGATGATGTAGAGATCACCACCGTCTTCCACCAATGGATGGGAGGTTTCCCCGCTGATGAAGCCAAAGCCTTCGGTGTCATTTCCCTGGGCGGCATCACAGCTGCCTTGGGCAAGGCAACCAAGGTGATTGTCAAGACCACACATGAGGCACTGGGGATTCCCACTAAAGAGGCGAATGCCCAGGGTATTCGCGCCACCAAGCAGGTGCTGAATATGCTCCAGGATCAAGTCTATCCGGAAAATCCGAATCTGGCTGAAGAACGGGAAATCATCCTCCAGGAGACACGCCTGATTCTCGACAGGACTCTCGAGTTAGGGGAAGGAGACTGGGCCAAAGGGGCAGTTCGGGCCTTTGCCGCGGGGGTAATTGACATCCCCTTTGCACCAAGTTCGCAAAATGCCGGCCGAACGATGCCTGCCCGGGACAATCAAGGTGCCGTCCGGTTCTTAAGCTGGGGCAACTTGCCTTTCACCAAAGAAATCCAGGATTTTCACCGGGCAAAGCTGGCGGAACGTGGCCAGGCAGAAAAGCGCTCCCCCAATTTCCAGATGGTAATCGATGATATTTATGCCATTGGTCAAGGCAGACTGATTGGACGCCCTCGTTAGGAGATGATGAGTTTGACCGAATTGAGAATTTTATCGCCCACCGCCATTTTGGGATACGGATTTCCCCTCTCGTCCTTCCAGGCGGGTTTGGACCGTGACCCTCATGTAATTGCAGTGGATGCCGGTTCCACGGATCCCGGGCCCTATTACCTGGGATCTGGCGAGTCGTTTACGCAGCGTTCGGCAGTCAAAAGGGATTTGCGCTATCTGATTGAAGCAGCCCTGACCAGGAAAATCCCTTTGATTATAGGCACAGCCGGAGGCAGCGGAGCCAAGCCCCATGTGGACTGGAACTTGGCCATTATTGAAGAACTCCTTAAAGAGCTCGGACTTTCCGCTCAGATTGCCGTAATCTACAGCGATATCGATCGGCAATTCCTCATCGATGAGCTGAAGGCAGGCAGGGTTCAGCCCCTTGGTCCAGCGGGAGAGCTGACGGAAGAAGAAATTCAGGCCTCTGCCAACCTGGTGGCGCAAATGGGTCTGGAGCCAATTATGCAGGCCCTGGAAGACGGAGCCGAGATTATCCTCGCGGGGCGTGCCTATGATCCCACAGTTTTCGCCGCCTTGCCGGTGCTGCAAGGTTATGACCCTGCCCTTGCGTTGCACATGGGGAAAATCTTAGAGTGCGCTGCCATTGCTGCCAGCCCCGGCAGTGGAAGCGACTGCCTTTTGGGAACCCTGGCCAAAGATCATTTTATCCTTGAAACATTGAGCCCGGAACGGGAATGCACCAGGATTTCCGTGGCGGCCCATACCCTTTACGAGAAGAGCGACCCCTATTCGCTGCCAGGACCGGGAGGAACCCTGGATTTACATGAAACTGCCTTTGAGCAGCTTCCGGGAGGTAGAGTAAAAGTCTCCGGAACGAAGTTTGTGCCAACGGATGCCTATTACCTCAAACTTGAGGGGGCAAGCCTGATCGGCTACCGCACAATCAGCATTGCCGGCGTGAGGGATCCCATCATGATCAGCCAGATCGATGAGGTAATTGCCCGGGTCAAAGAGCGGGTTGCCGACAACTTCCAGGAGCTTAGAGATTACAAGCTGCACGTGCACTGTTACGGCAAGAATGGGGTAATGGGGCAGTTGGAGCCGTATCCTGAGCCCGCCCATGAGCTAGGTTTAGTAATCGAGGCGGTAGCTCCGACCCAGGAAATCGCTGATACGATCTGCAGTTTTGCCCGTTCTACAATGCTGCACTACGGGTATCCGGGCAGAAAGTCCACCGCAGGGAATCTGGCCTTCCCCTACAGCCCATCCGACGTTTCTGCCGGAGCAGTCTACAAGTTTAACGTCTATCACCTGCTTCAGGTAGACGATCCAAAAAGTCTATTTCCAATCAAGATGGGGAGGAGCGGGCTATGAGGTACGTTAAGGATGTGGCTTTGGTGATTCGCAGCAAGAACGCCGGCCCCTATGAGTTGACTTTTGATTTGATGTTTCCCAACGAAGAAATCTACAATGAGGTCAGAAGCAGCATAACAAAGGAAAAAATAGCGGCACTGTACCAAATTGCAGAGGATCAAGTGTTGTCCATCATTCATTTTTCCCCTGCCTATGCAGTCAAGATAACTATTGTACGTCCCCGGCCTTCCGGTGATCTGGGGGAAACGGATGTCTATGGTGCACAACAGCACACACCACTATTTCAATTAACATATTAAGGAGTGTAGCAATTGAGGATTAAGGATGTTGTATTGTCAAAGGGTCTGACAGGTTTCTACTTTGATGACCAGAAGGCGATTCGTCAGGGCAATTACGTTGAAAACGGCCTGAGCTATGACGGAGACCCTGTAACCCCAGGTTTTACCAAGATCCGCCAGGCAGGCGAGAGTATTTCTGTTCAGCTGGTTTTGGAGGACGGTCAGGTGGCTTACGGCGACTGTGCTGCGGTGCAGTACTCCGGCGCAGGCGGGCGTGACCCCTTGTTCTTAGCCGACGATTATCTGCCTGTCCTTGAAAAATACGTTGTGCCGGAGCTGATTGGCGCAGAGCTGACTTCCTTCCGTTCCTTGGCAGAAAAACTAGACCGGCTGAAAGGTGAGAACGGCAAGCCTCTGCATACCGCGATTCGCTACGGGGTTACCCAGGCAGTTTTGGATGCAGTCGCCCGTGCGCAGCACCTGACCATGGCGGAGGTGCTGGTTAACGAGTACAACCTAGAGCTGGTGCCGGAACCGGTGCTGATTTTTGCCCAGACAGGCGATGATCGGAAGCTGAATGCCGATCGGATGATTATTAAACATGTTGATGTCTTACCCCACGGCCTTTTCAATAATGTGAACAAACTGGGCAAGAACGGCGAGCATCTCAAGGAATACCTGGCCTGGCTGAAAGACAGGGTGCAGGAGTTGAAGGTGGACCCGGATTACCTGCCTGATTTTCATGTTGACGTTTATGGCACCATCGGTGAGGCTTTCAACAATGATGTGGCCAAAATGGGTGAGTATGTCAGGGAGCTGACGGAACTTGCTGCACCCCACGCGCTTGCTATCGAAGGCCCGGTTGACTTGGACTCCAAAGAGGAGCAGATCAAGCTGATGGCCGAGTTGACAGCCTATGTTGACGAACATAATATTCCCTGTAAGTTTGTAGCCGATGAGTGGTGCAACACCCTGGAGGATATCAAGGAATTCAGCGCTGCCAAGGCAGGCCACATGATACAGATTAAGGCTCCGGATCTTGGCGGAATCAACAACACTGTAGAAGCTGTGCTGTATTGTCATGAAAACGGAACTATTCCTTATCTGGGCGGCACCTGTAATGAAACCGAGCGTTCCGCACAGATCACTGTGCAAATCGCCCTGGCCACCAGGCCGCGTCAGATTCTCTCCAAACCGGGCATGGGAGTGGATGAGGGCCTGTCCATCTGTACGAACGAAATGAATCGTACGCTTGCTTTACTGAAAAGAAAATAGGGTGGGGATAAACATTGAGGGTAATTCAATACGAGGATATTGTTGCCCAAGTGAAGGAACTCTGCTTGGATGCCAACTGCAACCTGCCTCAGGATGTGTGGAACGCACTGGTCAAGGCGCAGGAAGATGAGGCATCCCCCCTAGGCCAGAACGTCCTGGATACTATTTTGGAAAATGCACGCATTGCCAAGGAAAAGAAAATGCCTCTTTGCCAGGATACTGGTATGGTCGTGGTCTTTGCCGAGGTGGGCCAGGATGTGCATATCCAGGGTGGACTGCTGCAGGACGCAGTGGATGAAGGTGTCAGGCAGGCCTATGAGGAAGGGTACTTCCGCAAAAGTGTTGTGGGAGATCCCCTGGAACGGGTGAACACGAAGGACAATACTCCGGCAGTGCTCCATGTATCCTTGACGGCAGGCGACAGGCTCCGCCTCATTGTGGCTCCGAAGGGCTTCGGCAGCGAAAACATGTCTGCCTTGAAGATGCTCAAGCCGGCAGAAGGCATTCAGGGCATCAAGGATTTTGTAGTAAAGGCGGTCAGCGAAGCGGGGGGCAACCCCTGTCCGCCCATAGTAATCGGAGTGGGGATTGGCGGTACGATGGAAAAAGCTGCCCTATTGGCAAAACGGGCAGTTCTCCGTGAAATAGGGTCGCAGCACCCTCAGCCCCACGTTGCTCAGTTGGAGGCTGAACTTTTGGAACTGGTTAACAGAACCGGAGTGGGACCGCAGGGCTTCGGGGGCACCCAGACAGCGCTGGCGCTCTTTGTTGAGACCTACCCGACGCACATTGCAGGACTGCCTGTGGCTGTGAACATCAACTGCCATGTGGCCCGTCATGTGGAGGCGGTAATTTAATGTACTATACTACGTTGGTGAAGGCATCATACTATGCCCCCCGGGGCAGGCAGCGCTTAATGCATCTGGGCATGATCATTGCCCAAAGGTATTTGCATGCCGAATACAGATTGATTGGCATTATGGGAGATGCGGGTGCGGGCAAGTCGTTAATCATCAGGGGCATGTTTCCGGGCCTGGTTCTCACCAACGATGATGACGGCGTAAACGTCAGGCCCCTGCCTGTGCTTGATGATGCTGAAAATGAGTTCTTTAGAACCCATACCTATCATCTGGATGTGCGCTTTGAAATGGCCTTTACTCAGCTGTGGGAGCTGGCAGATGCTGTGAAGAAGGCGGTTTCCGCAGGCCGCCGCGTGGTTGTAGAGCATTTTGAACTGCTGTATCCGCTGCTGAACATCAACGCAGAAATGCTGATCGGCATCGGGGAGGAAGTGGTGGTGACAGTGCCGACCATCTTCGGACCCTTTCCGGCGGAGATAGCGGAAGAGGCATATCAGTCACTGGTCTACCGCAAGATGGCCCACAGCGCAGAAGATCTAACCGGCATTGTTTTCGAGCAGATGGGGTTTGAGCCGCCTCGTTTCCACAGCGACGTGCGGCGGGGTTTCGTCATCGAGTTTACCCGCAAGCCGGAGGTGGATCTGGCTGAGGTCGAACGCAGGGTCCTTGATTACATCGAGCAGGATCTGCCTATTAGTTTTAACAATGAACACAGTATTTTGATCGGCCAGGAAAAACTGGCTTGCTCCGGACCGAGGATCCACATGTCCTCTACGGGGGAAATCGAAAGATTCCGTTTGGATAAGAATTTCCAGTACTCACCGATCACCCAGACCTACCTTTTGGCGGGGCGGGTCGGCTGAGGCAAGGGAGGCGGCTAATGTGATTCGGGTTCTGCAGCTTGATAAAGATCCTTTGTTTCTGCAAGCCATGAACGAGTATTGCAGCCGGCTCCATGACCTGCAGTATGAAGGAGTAAGGGACGAGGCAGAGCTGTTTCAGCTCATGAGAGGACAGAGGCCTGATCTGGTCCTGTTGGATGCGGAGCTCAAGCAGCAAGGCTTACAGGTTCTAGAAAAGATCAGGGCGAAGTTCCCTTCTTCTGAGGTTAAGGTGATACTCATATCCTCAGGGGATGCCTCTGAACAGGAGCTCGCCCAGACGGCAAGCTTGGGGGCGGATTATTTTGTGCAGCGCCCTGTGGATCTGATTGTGCTGGAAAAGCGCATTAGGCAGCTGCTGGAGTCTCCTGCACGCAGTCTACCCCAGGCGCTGACGCGAAAACAGATCCAAGAGCATTGCACAGCCTTTTTTGAACAGATGGGCATACCTCCTCATTATAAAGGCTATCGCTATCTGATGGAAGGCATATGGCTGGCTTCGGTCCATCCCTCTTGGCTCAATTCGGTTACACAGAATCTGTACCCAGCCATTGGTCAGCGCTTCGAGGTAAGCGGTTCCCAGGTTGAGCGTTCGATGCGCTATGCCCTGGATGTAACCTGGGAGAAGGGGAATCTGGATCAGCTCTATCGCTTCTTTCCCTATGTCAGGGAAAACAGAGGCAAACCCACTAATTCGGCATTTATTGCCAAAATGGTAGATTTGATCAGCCTGGCAGCGAGCCAGAGCGGCTAAATCCAGCCACAAACAGGCATACTAGAAGAGACGGTGAACACCGTCTCTTTTGCTTGGACCTTGGGGGGTTGGGGCATGAAAGGCCGCGTCAGACTAGGGAAACGAACGAAGGAGCTGGCTGCTCTGCTGCAGCCAAGGGAAATTGCTGTGATTGCCCACGAAGACCTCGATGCTGTAGGGGCAGCCGGTCTCATTGAGGCGGGGGCTCTGGCGGTAATCAACGCTTGCTGTTCCCATACCTGCCGCTACCCGAATTTAGGGCCCCGGCTGCTCCTGGAGCACAACGTTCTCCTGTTGGACAATGTGGGGGATGGCATCTTTGAGCTTCTGAAAGACGGAGATCTAGTGGAAATCCAGGGGCGCAAGGTGCTGCGGGACGGTGAGGTGTTAGCCGTAGGCAATGTGGTGACTGACTATGTTGTCAGTGAAAGGCAGCGATTGGCTAAGCTGAACCTGGGCAAGGAACTGGATCGTTTTATCACCAACACCCTGGATTACGCCCTGAAGGAAAAGGAGGTAATCTTGGGGGATATTGACTTTCCGGATTTGAAACCTGAACTGCAAGGCAAGTCCGTGGTTATTGTTGTGCGGGGCATTGGCTACCGGGAAGACCTGCGGGTCCTCGGCGCTTATATTCAGGAGACCAAACCTGTCTTGGTTGGGGTGGACGGCGGTGCTGACGCCCTGCTGGCGGCGGGATACAAACCGCAGATTATTATCGGCGATATGGACAGCGTGAGCGACAAGGCTCTGTGCTGCGGAGCCCGGCTCATAGCCCATGCCTACCCTGACGGGGTTTGCCCCAGCAGGGAACGCCTGGAGAACCTGGGTGTTCCTTTTCATGTTGTGCCTGCACCGGGTACAAGTGAGGACCTTGGCCTCCTGTTGGCCCACAGCCAGGGTGCCGAGCTCATAGTCCTGGTTGGCTCCCATTCCAATATGATCGACTTTCTGGAAAAGGGGCGGCCCGGCATGGCGTCCACTTTTCTGACCCGCCTAAAGATCGGCCCCATTCTGCTCGACGCCAAGAAAGTGAGCGAACTGTACCGCTCCGGCACTCCTCTTTCTATAGCTCCGGTGATACTCGCCGCTTTGATTCCCATCCTGCTGTTCATGGGATTGGCTTCACCATGGCGCCACTACTTGCGACTGTTTTGGCTGCAGCTGCGCCTTATTGCGGGGTGGCTGTGAGATGAACTTCGGCTTTCGCTACCATGTGGCATCCCTAGTTGCGGTCTTCTTCAGCCTGATCCTGGGCATTCTCATTGGGGGTGCCCTTTATCCTGACCATGTCCTTGTGGATGAGCAAGCTACCGTCATCACAGAGCTGGAAGAGCGATTTAGGGAGGCTCAAGCCAGCTTAGCCCAGGTCAAGGGTGAGCTGGACGAAGCGAATTCGGCCTGGGTCCAGCTCCTGGAAGCCTTAGCCAAAGACCTCTTGACTGATAAGGAAGTGGTGCTGGTGGCTAGGGAGTCGTTGCCTGATTTCTTAGGTGACATTCTGAAAACCGCAGGGGCCCAGGTGCAGCAGGTCGCGATCACGGATTTGGAACCCCCTTATCCCTTTAACGCCGATGCTGTCCAGGATCTGGTTTTTGTGTTCTCTTTGCGTGACGGGCCTCTATCAGACCAGACCCTCACGGCGATGAAGGAACTGGGGTCAGCCGGCGCCTATCTGGCCTATGTTTGGGAAAGACAAAATTTTCCCTCCCTTGGCGGGCTTCCCCCCGGCCTGCAGGTGGACAGCATCGATACTGCCTATGGTCAGCTGGCTTTGCTGTTAGGAATCAAAAAGGGAAGCCAGGGGCATTATGGGAGACAGAATGGCGCACAGGGGCTTTTTCCATGAGAGTTGCAGCCCTGATTCCAGCTTTCAATGAGGCAGAATCCATAGTGGAGACACTGACTGCTGCGGCGCAGCTGCAGCCTATTGACGAGATCGTGGTGATCGACGATGGTTCTACAGATGACACTTATGCTCTGGCCTCCAGCTGCAGCCTGCCTAAAGTTTCTGTACTGCGGCTGCCCTCAAACAGAGGCAAGGGAGGCGCCCTGAACTTCGGGCGCCGGGAGGTTCATGCCGATGTCTACCTCCTGCTGGATGCGGATTTGGGGTCCTCTGCCGCTTTGGCTGACAAGCTCCTCGAACCTGTGCTGAGGGGTGAAGCGGATATGACGGTTGCCCGTTTTGGCGCTGAACAGAGCAAGTCTGGAGCTAAAATGGGCTTTGGCCTGGTTCGCCGCACTGCCAGCCTTGGTATAAAAATCCTTACAGGCAGCACGGTGCTGAGCCCGCTTTCAGGACAGCGTGCGGTAACTGCCAAAGTGCTGGACGCGGTGGGGGAGTTTGCTGCCGGCTTCGGGGTTGAAGTTGCTCTTACGGTGGGTGCACTGCACCATGGCTTTAAGATTGTGGAGATTCCGCTGAATATGAAACACCGGGCCTTTGGTCGAGGGCTGAAGGGTCTGCGGCACCGTGGCGGCCAGTTTTTCGCCGTTTTGCGGGCCCTTTGGGATTGCTGGAAAAAGGGGTGGCATTAGTGTTCTGGTGGACCCTGTCGGGCATTCTGTCGTATTTCTCGGTTCCGTTTCTGCTGCCTGTTTTCCAAAACAACCGGCGGGAGAATTATTTAGAAGAGGCTGTGCCGACAGGCCTCGGCACAGCCTTTGTCCTTTCCGGAGCGCTGCTGATTATCGCACGCTCCAGGGAGGAACGTTACGCGGCACCTTTTGCTTACCTCCTGCTCTTCTTTGCCATATTGGGGCTGCTGGACGATTTCTGCGGCGAAGAGACCCGCAAAGGGTTTCGCGGTCATTTGGCAGGCAGAGGCTTGTCCACCGGTGCACTCAAGGCCTGGGGAGGGATGGCGGTCTCACTTGCGGCAGCGGCGGCTTTAGGCAGCGGTTGGTTCCAACTTGTGCTAAACGCCCTGATTATTGCTCTGACAGCCAACTTTCTCAACCTGCTGGATGTGCGTCCAGGGCGGGCTGGAAAGGTTTTTCTAATCCTTGGATTTCCGCTTTTCCTCATCCGAACTGACAGCCTAGGTCCGCTGTTGGGCATGCTGTGGGCGGTGATGGGCTTTTTGCCCTGGGATTTGCGCAGGGCTGTGATGATGGGGGATGCTGGCTCAAACCCCCTCGGTGCAGTCCTTGGCCTCGCCTGTGTGCTTGCGTTGCCCTTGACGGCAAGAATATTACTGGTCCTTGTCCTGCTTGCCTTGAATATCCTGTCAGAGAGAATATCTTTCTCAAAAGTGATCGAATCCAATCCGGTCCTGAGCTATTTGGATAAACTTGGACGCTGAAGGAAAAGCATGTTTTCTGTTGAATAAGGTGATACCAGAGCAATGGGGAGGGCAATAATGCGTAATATTCTTCTAGTCCTAGGGGCTTTGCTGCTGTTCTTTTCCATCGGCAGAGCCAACTCTCATCAGGTTTATACAGTCAGGCCCGGTGATACACTCTATGATATTTCCTTGGCTTACGGGATTTCCTGGAAGGAATTGGCCGAATTGAACAAAATCAAAGATCCCACCAAGATGCAGGTTGGCACCAAGCTACGTCTGCCCGCAGATGCCAAACTGAGGACTTTGGAGCCAGGTGAAACCATCGTGCCCATCACGCCTCAGGAAAAGGAACTGTTGACGCGCCTGGTATACGCGGAGGCCAGGGGGGAGTCTTTGGAAGGGCAGATCGCGGTCGCGGCTGTCATTCTCAACAGAGTGCAAAGCAGCAGATTCCCCGACACTGTCTGGGACGTTATCCACCAGCCGGGGCAGTTTACGCCCGTTCAAAACAACACCCTGCCGCAGACGGCAAGCGACACAACCGTCGAGGCTGTGAACAGAGCTTTGCGGGGTGAGGATCCAACCGGCGGGGCGCTGTTCTTCTACAATCCCCGAACCACTCAAGCTGCAGAGTACTGGGCGACTAAGCCGGTAATCAAGAAGATCGGGAATCATAACTTCACCCTCTAGGTAATATGATTACCCAGGGGTGATGTTATGCGGGTATACGTTGTTAGGGTTAAATGGTGGTATGTATTTGCTGTGCTGGTGCTGGCCTTTGTGAGCCTGGTGCCGCAGGTAAGGGAACCGCTGATTGTGACGGTGACAAGCAGGGGCAGGCTGGTGCCGATTTACAAAGTCAGCACAGGGGAAAAGAAGCTGGCGATTTCCTTCGATGCCACCTGGGGCACAGAACTGACGGATGAGCTCCTGGCGATCCTTGACGAGCACGGGATTACGACCACCTTTTTCCTGGCGGGCTACTGGGTGGATAAACACCCGGACTATGTAGTGAAGATAGCGGCTGCCGGACACGAGATCGGCAATCACAGCTATTCCCACCCCCATATGAACACCCTGAGCGAGCAGGGTATTGCCTATGAACTGCAGAAAAACGCAGACCTGATCCGGGACTTGACCGGACAGCGTACAACCCTTTTCCGGCCGCCCTTTGGAGAGTACAACAACCAGGTAATCAGCGTCGCGTCCAACCTTGGGTACCACACTATTCAATGGTCTGTTGATTCCCTGGACTGGAAGAATCTCACCAGCAGCCAAATCTATGATCGCGTCATGGACCAGGTCGAACCAGGGTCCATTGTGCTTTTTCACAACGCCGCCCCAGGAACCCCTGGGGCTGTTCGCCGTCTGATTCCAGACTTATTGGCACAGGGCTATGAAATCCTTCCTGTCTCACAGCTCTTGCACAAGGGTGACTATTATATTGACCATGCCGGGACCCAACATCCCGGCAAAGGGGGGCGTTGAGGTGATAATCACTAAGCGGGGACTGGTATTGATCATCGGTGTCTTTCTGATCATTGCCTTGGGGTTTTTGGGTCCTGGATTTTACAGGTTTGCCCAGCGCAGCTTATATGGAGTCAAGCCAGGAGTCACCTTAGAAGGCCAATTGGTAGAAGGCCTGCTCGAGCACGAACTCTATGATGTGGTGGCGAGCCTTGCCGAAACATTCTATGTGGAAGCCCACAATGCAAGCTACAACTGGCCTACGGGAGAAGTCACCGCCGAAGTTGTGGGCCAGCTCGTGGACGTTAAGAGCACGGTTGAAGGGCTGATGGCGGCTCCTGCCCAGTCTGCTCTGCATCTGGTTACCGTTCAAATCATTCCTTCCATTACCAGTGCCCATTTCGAACCGGTGTACAGGGGGCCTGCCGGTGATCCGAGGGTGGCTTTGATGGTGAATGTGGACTGGGGAGATGAGTTCATTCCGGCGATGCTGGACGTCTTTGCCCATTATGGGGTGCTGGCGACCTGGTTTCCTACCGGCCGCTGGGTACAGGTCTCACCTGATTTGGCGAAACAGATTTCCCAGGCCGGCCACGAAATCGGCAACCATGGCGGCTGGCACGGTTCTCCGAGCCAGATGAGCCGTGAAGAGGTTGCCAGGCTCATACAGGAAGGCGAGGATTTGAT
>JAAYSR010000149.1 GCA_012518325.1 Bacillota bacterium | reverse complement strand
TTCCAGCAGTTATTGTGCCGGTGAGGGAGGTTGAAAAATGGGTCTATTAATCGGTCTGGATATTGGAACATCGACAACTAAGGCGCTGTTGCTTGACACTGACAAGGGGGTCATCGGAAGTGTTACCGCTGATTATCCCCTGTATTCTCCGCATCCA
The DNA here is from genome assembly GCA_012518325.1 of Bacillota bacterium. Classification (GTDB taxonomy): domain Bacteria; phylum Bacillota; class Limnochordia; order Darwinibacteriales; family Darwinibacteriaceae; genus UBA5420. Next base: position 1,577 of record JAAYSR010000149.1, on the reverse strand, counting down.
GGGTGGTCTGAGCAGGAACCTGAAGATATGTGGCAGGCCACAGTTAAGGCCGTTCGAGGCCTGCTGGAAAAATTCAATGTGGATCCTGAGGCGGTAAAGGGCATAGGCCTGTCAGGCCAGATGCACAGCTCAGTATTTCTAGACAGCAGCTTCAACGTGATTAGGCCTGCTATTCTGTGGAATGACACACGTACAAGCGCCCAATGCCGTTACATCATTGAAAATGTTGATCCTGATCTTCTGGTTTCGGAGGTCTGCAATCCCGTTCTGGAGGGATTTACTTTACCTAAAGTGCTTTGGCTGCGGGATAATGAACCTGAGAATTTCCAAAAGCTAAGGCACCTGGTTCTGCCCAAAGACTACGTCCGCTTTCGCCTGACTGGAAATCTCCATATGGAAGTTTCCGATGCCGCGGGCATGCTGATGATGAATGTCCGGGAGAAGGTGTGGTCAGAGCCTGTCTTGGCAAGTTTGGGCCTGTCCAGTGAGATTCTGCCTCCGATCATTGACTCAACGGAAGTTGGAGGCACGCTTTCAGAGGTTGCAGCCAGCCTCACAGGTTTGCCGGCGGGAATCCCCGTGGTAGGAGGCGGGGCTGATAACGCCTGCGGAGCGGTGGGTTCCGGTGTTGTCAAAGAGGGGCGGGGCATGGTGAGCCTCGGTTCAAGCGGAGTGCTGCTGGCCCATCTTAAGGAGCCGAAACTGATTACCCGCGGTACAGTCCATATGTTCAACAGCTGTGTTCCCAACCAGTTTTACATGATGGGAGTTATGCTGGCAGCCGGTCTCTCCTTGAGCTGGCTCCGGGACCAGCTGGGGCGGGAGCAATATACTTATAACATCATGACTGAACTCGCTGAAAAGGCGAAGCCTGGTTCCAAGGGGCTGCTCTTCCTGCCCTATCTCACAGGGGAGAGAACGCCCCACGGCGATGCCAATGCCAGGGGCACCTTCGTAGGCATCAGTTCGACCCATGGCAAAGCTGAACTGATCCGGGCTGTCCTGGAAGGAGTCGCTTTTGGTCTCTGCGACTCGCTTGAACTGCTGCGCTCAGCCGGCTGGAACGGTACAGCTATCCGGGCTTTGGGCGGCGGCGCCAGATCGCCTCTCTGGAAGGAGATTATTGCCAGCGCCACAGGCCTTGCGCTGGAGGAAATCAACATAGATGAGGGCCCCGCATTGGGAGCCGCTATCTTGGCCGGGGTAGGCGCCGGAATCTATCAGGATGTGGCTGAGGCTTCCGATTCGACCATTAAGGTGATCGGTGTCGTGGAACCTAACCAGGAGTGGCGCAAGGTCTATGTTGACTTGTATGAGGTATACAAAGACCTTTATCCTGCTTTGAAGGAGCCCTTCAGCAAGCTGGCGAAGTTTGCGTAAGAAACCGCTCGGAGTTTCAGCCAATGGCAAAAAACTCCCCAGGGGTCTGTCCCCTGGGGAGTTGTGTTATCCGTAAGCGTTAAAGAGGGCGTACCTTGACAATGTCCTCCTGGCCAATGAGTTGAGAAACCACATAGGCCATAGACGTTAACCGCTCCATTGGTGTCACGGTAGTTGGAGAAGAAAAGACCTCTACC
>JAAYSR010000148.1 GCA_012518325.1 Bacillota bacterium | reverse complement strand
CTCCAAAGAGGAGTCGCCCCGGTGGTGGCATCCGTCAGATAGATCATTTTTGAGGTAAAGGCCAAGAGCAGCATGGCCCGGGCAGCCAACGCCGGGTTAAAGATATTGTAGCCTAAGCCGCCAAAAGCAAGCTTGACTATGGCAATGGCAAAGAAAGAACCGAAAATGGGAATCCAGAAAGGCGCAGTATGGGGCAGAATCAGACCCAATAACAGGCCAGTGACTGCGGCGCTCCCATCGCCGAAGATGCCCTTGGGCGTCAAGGGGGCCCTAGTCAGGACCGCTTCCGTCAGCATTGCGCTGAGGGTACTCAAAATTACTATAATCAGCGTATTTCTTCCGTAGAGCAGCACACCGGCTATGAGAGTCGGTATCAGTGCAATCAGCACATCTTTCATGATTTCTTCAACGGTTACGCTGTCTCGGAGAAATGGACCAGTCTTTACCTGCATATTCTCACCCCTAGCTCACTCTTTCCTTGGCACGCAGCGCAGCCAAATCAGCCTTGCCCTTCTTGATCCAAGTGACCAACGCCCGCTTTGACGGACAGACGTAGGAACAAAGGCCGCATTCGATGCAGTCCTGGACGCGCAGCTTTCTGATCTTGTCATGCAGTTCGTTGTGGGAATACTCCCCTAAGAGGTTAGGTGTCAGACCCATGGGACACGCCTTCACACAGCGGGCACAGCTAATGCAGGGCCTGTTCTGATCAAAGCCTGCTTCTTCCCGGGTCAAAGCAATTATCCCGGACGATGTCTTCACCACAGGTCCAAAGAGGTCCACAAGAGGAGGACCGGTCATTGGACCGCCGCTGATGAGGGCCGCGGGTTCGGCCAGCAGGCCGCCGCAGAAGTCCAGGACAGTCTGGACCGGCGTGCCGATGCGCACCAAAAGGTTGCGGGGATCTACAACTGAGCCGCCGCTCACAGTCACTACACGTTCATAACAGGGCTTGCCAAGGATTACAGCTTCATAGACCGAGACAGCAGTATGCACATTGCTGACTACACAGCCAACATCGCAGGGCAGGCCTCCGCTTGGCACTTCAACATCAAGTATCGCCTTGATAAGCTGCTTCTCAGCCCCCTGGGGGTATTTCACTTTGAGAACTTCCACCGACAGCCCATCCCTGCCCTTAACGGCTTCTTGAACCTGGGCTGCGGCATCGGGCTTGTTCGCTTCAATAGCTATAATGCCGCGAGTTGCGCCGTTCGACTTCATCATCACCTGCAGACCTTCCACAAGTTCAGCTGTCCTCTCCACCATGAGCCTGTGGTCGCAGGTTAGATAAGGCTCACATTCAGCCCCGTTAATGATGATGGTATGCACCGGCTTGGGCGGGTTGAGCTTAATGTGGGTCGGGAACCCCGCCCCGCCCATGCCGACTATTCCGGCATCCTTCACTCTTTGGCGAATCGTATCAGGGGACATCTTCTTCAAATCCCCTGCCTCAAATGGAACTGTGTCGTCTTTGCCGTCATTGCGAATCACAACAGACAGCACCCGGCGTCCGGTTGCCAGGGGCCGTTCCTCCACCGCAATCACTTCTCCGGAAACACTGGAGTGTACTGGGGAACATACAAAGGCCCCTGTTCTTCCAAGGGGCTGTCCCACTTTGACTTTATCGCCTACATTCACCAGAGGTTCACAAGGAGCGCCTATATGCTGGCCCATGGGGATAACTGCAATGGGCGGCGCCGGCAAAGTTAAAATAGGCTTGCCTGCAGTTGCCTCCTTATGATCAGGCAGTCTTTTATTTCCCCCCCGGGGGAATGTCTTTTGCATAAACCTGTTCACCCTTTCACAATGTGTGCGAGCACATTAAAGAAACATGTCACGAACAATAGTTGGGTATTCAACCAGAAGGGTCCTGATTCCTCCCTGCAGCCATCAATTAACCGCCAAGATGTTCTGGAAAAAAGGATACGTTCTGCCAAAACCTATCATGGGTAAAAATCCGGACAAGGGGAAACTCTAAGGACAGAAAGCGAGGAGATTCTATGGCGCAAGGCTCTAGCAGCAGCAATATCAAAGTAGTGCCCCATGCTTATCAGGCGCTCAACCAGTTCAAATATGAAGTTGCCAATGAGCTGGGAATTAATCCCGAATACAAGACTGGCTACTGGGGCAACATTTCGTCCCGGGAATGCGGTTCTGTCGGAGGACACATGGTAAGGCGCATGATCGCCCTGGCAGAACAGGAGCTTCTCAGAGGAAGAACATTCCCTGCACCTCCAGAACAACAGAATACAAACACATATCGTACATTCTAAGAATCGAAGCACCCCACGGGGTGCTTCAGCTATATCTTCTTGATGACGAACTGCCATTTCTCGCTGTCTTCCACAATAGGCCCGAAGCTTAGGAAATCATAGCACGCCAGCAGGGAAAAACCTGTTGCCAGGCAGTACTCTCCAATCTCCTGCGGTGTCCAAAGCTTCTGGCGATGACGCTCTGTCCTGCGCTCGTAGAGATTCTCCCCCACTTGGACGAAAAATGTCAGGTCCATAGTGCAGATATCCTCAGCTTCATCGTAAGCATTGTCCCAAAAATAACCGAAATCATCCTGCAGGTCGGCATAGGACTCGTTGCCGTAGATCTCCCGCAACTTATAGTCAGAGTTTAGGTCAAAGAGCCAAAGCCCCCCAGGGGCCAACAGCTTATGAACAGTGCGAAAGGCTGCCAGAAGGTCGTCTTCCGAGGTCAAGTAATTTAACACATCACAGCCGCTGATCACGGTATCAAACTGCTGGCCTGGCAGATCCAAACTGCGCATATCTCCCGCCAGGAAGGAAATATCGCAACCCAAGGCCTGAGCCTTATGCCTGGCAGCGGCAAGCATCTCTTCCGAAAAATCCACCCCAGTCAGGCTGCAGCCCCGTTTAGCCAGGGCTATGCTGAGGCTTCCCGTACCGCAGCCCAGATCAAGGACCCGATCAGGGGCATGGCGAAAGCGCGAAGCCAGCGCCAAAAGGTACTCCACCCACTCGTGATAATCGGCCTCGATTAGTTGATCATAGAACCTCGCCAAGGTTGAGTAAGGATCAGTCATGCCAAGACACTTGCTCCGCATCGGCCCAGAGCTTCTCTAGGTTATAGTAACGGCGGTCTTCTTCCAGGAAGACGTGAACAACCACACTGCCGTAGTCCAGCAGCACCCAGCTGTTGTCTTCACCGCGTCCTTCGTAGCGTATCAGCTCCGCGCCTGCTTCCTCCAAGGCCGCTGTAATGGAATCTACGATGGCCCGAACCTGCACATGTGCGGCGGCACTGCTGATAACGAAATACTCTGTTTCCGTCATCACTTCAGGCATTTTAAGCACCCGTACTTCATCAGCCTTTTTTTCATCTGCAGCCCGCGCAGCCAGCTTGGCAATGTTTTCGGCGCTGTTCTTGGTCAAATTCCCACGCTCCTGTCATTTAATTTATAGTCTTTGCCTATAATCACCGTAACCTCCGCCTGATCTACATCGGACTCCTGAATGGAGGCACCTAAATAGTCGGCGAGGGGTTTAACCCGCTCCGCATCCCGCGGGGACACTACAACCTGGGTAGTAGCAAAGTTGAAATGTTCAGCATTGCCGTGGGACACCACATTGTACCCGTAATAGCTCAGAAGTTCCGCTACCTCCCTGGCCAGACCGCTGCGTCCGGCGCCATTCAGAACTACCAGCCTCAAGGGTTCCGGTTTGCCTAGAATTATGGTATCGATGACGGATTTCGCTTTCTGCTCATTGACAATCCAGTACCAGGCGTCGTTCAGCACCTGGCTGTTGCCTGGCAGCACAGCAGTCTGCATCTTGTCAGCCGAGAATTTTGACCCTGCGAGGGCAAGGCTGAATACTTTTTCCCACGGCAGGTTAGTATTCACAACTTTAAAGACCTGGGTCACCAGCTGGGGCAGCTTGACCAGGGATGAAGGACTCAACGCCTGGGCGACCACTGCTTCAAAGAACTGCCGCTGGCGCTCCACCCTTCCATCATACTCATCGTTGAAGGGATCAACCAAAGAGACATCACCCAGACGATCGCGATAGCGTACATAATGAAGGGCCTTTTCCCCGTTAAGCACCTGAAGTCCGGGCTGGATGTCGATCTCTAAGCCCTGGGCTTTGTCAACGTAGTGCATCCTCTTTTTCACATTGATTTCAATCCCGCCCAAAACATCAACCAACTGCTCAAATCCTGCAAAATCGGTGTGCACATAGTAGTTAACCTGAACGCCCAGGAGATAGGAAACTGCTTCCATTGCCATGGCGGGCCCTCCATGTGCATAGGCGGCATTGATCCGTTCCCACCGCTGTCTAGACGGTATCCAGACCCTGGTATCCCTGGGTATGGACAGTACACCTGCCTCACCCGTTGCGGTATCCAGAGAAAAGAGCATAATGGAATCAGCCCTGGTACTTGCTTCAAGTTTCTCGTCAGTCCCGAGGAACAGTACCAGCAGCCTTTGATCATCAGCTGTCACGGCCGCAGTTCCTTGCGCACCCCTCTGATAGGTATAGTGCGCGGTAATAGTCATCAAAATAATGCCTAGAAAAATCGATAAAGAGTAAGAAAGGATCTGGCGCCGACGGTACTTCTTTTTCAGCCTGCGGCGCTCTTCAAGCTCAGCCTTTCGTCTGACTACTTCTTCTTCGCTTAACAAAACCGCTCCCCCCTCTCTGTCTAGAATATTTCGCAGGGTTTGTCACAAACCCGGGTACAGTTTATAGATAAAGCTTATTACGCCTAATATAATGTTCTACTGGTTCGGGAACCAAGTAGCGGATAGACATTCCATTCTTGACCCTTTGGCGAATCTCCGTAGAAGAAATGGCCATGGCTGGAACATTCAGCACATGGAAGCGATCCGCATGCTTGTCCACCCAATCCTGGGTGGCTTTGGGCAGTTCTTCCAAAGCAAAGCCGGGACGGGCTGCCGCGATAAAGTGGGCAATTGTCAAATACTCATCCGAGTCTTTCCAGTCTGTGATTTCAAAAATTGCATCGGCTCCGGTAATAAAGAAAAGTTCAGCCTCCGGCCCGTAAAAATCCCGGAGAATTCTGAGCGTGTCAATGGTATAGCTTACTCCTTCACGATCAATGTCCAGGCGAGAGACCTCGAAGTGGGGATTTGTTAAGGTGGCCAGTACCGTCATCATATAGCGATGTTCGGCATCACTGACCTCCTTCATAGACTTGTGGGGAGGCCTTCCTGTCGGCAAAAAGAAAACCTGATCAAGCTTGTACACACAGCGCGCTCCCTCGGCTGTAACCAGATGTCCGTAATGCACAGGGTCAAAGGTACCCCCCATGATCCCTATTCTAGGGGCCTTCTCTTTCATGTCCGCTGCTCCTTCAGGGAAGTTGTATTCTTGGTTCTTCTAAAGATTTGCGGTACAACAGAAAACTCCTGCCAATCTTCTGGACCACATCACAATCCAGGGTTTCGGCTATTTCATCAGCCAAATCCCCTGCATCATCCAGGCAGCTTTTCAATACCCTCACTTTAATCAGTTCCCTGGCCTCTAAAACAGCATCAAGCTGATCAAGGATCTCCTCTGATAAACCGCCTTTTCCAATCTGAAAGACTGGATCAAGCTCATTGCCAAGAGCGCGCAAATACGCTCGCTGCTTACTTGTTAGCATAGCCACCCTCATTCCATATACTCAAATTCTAATTCTCCAACCCTAACGGTAGCTCCTTCCGGAACCTCCATTTCTGCCAACCTCTTGTACAAGCCAATTTTTTCAAACAGGTTCTGCAAATACGCGATAGTATCCGCGTTCTCCAAATCCAAGCGACGCATGAGCCTGTCCAGTCCGGCTCCCTGCACCACGTAGTCCTCATTATCGCGTACAATTTCAAATTCATCAACCGGCGTTCTTTCCTCCTTGGGAAGAACAAGCTGCTGTACCTGCTCCGGCGGGGGATCTGCCTTTTTCATCTCCCGCACCAGCTGATCACAGCGCCGCATCAAGGCGGAAGTGCCTTGGCTGGTTGCAGCCGAAATTGCAAAGAACTCCCGATTCTCCTCCTTGGCCAGCTGCTCAAGGCGCGTCAAGTTCTCCTTGGCCTCGGGCAAATCGACCTTGTTGGCAACCAAAATCTGCAGGCAGTCGGCCAGATCCTCACTGTAAAGGCGCAGTTCCTCGTTGATTTTCGCATAATCCTTAACGGGATCCCGTCCGTCTACTCCGGCTGCATCCACCAAGTGCAGAATCAGCCGCGTCCTTTCAATGTGGCGCAGAAAGTCCATGCCCAAACCTACACCTGCGTGGGCACCTTCAATCAGGCCAGGAATGTCGGCAATCACAAATGCATGTCCCGGCTCCAGAGAAACTACACCCAGGTTCGGCCGAAGTGTTGTGAAGGGATAGTTGGCCACCTTGGGACGGGCTGCAGACACTACAGAAAGCAGGGTGGACTTGCCAACATTGGGATAGCCCACCAGTCCAACATCGGCCAGGAGCTTCAGTTCGAGCTGGAGCCACAGCTCCTTTCCGGGTTCTCCCCGTTCAGCGAAGGATGGCGCCTGCCGTGTTGGGGTGGTAAAGTGCGTGTTCCCCCTGCCGCCCCTGCCTCCTGGCAGAACTAGGACGCGGCTGTTGGGCACTGTCAAGTCTAACAGCACCTCGCCTGTTTCGGCATCCTTCACCAGCGTACCGGGGGGAACCCTGATTTCTAAGTCCTCCCCGTCTCTGCCTGCCATATTCTTGGACTGCCCCGGCTGGCCCGAGGGAGCGACAAATTTCCGGCGGTAACGAAAGTCCATCAGCGTGGATAATCCTTCATCCACAACAAAGTAGATGCTGCCGCCCCTGCCTCCGTCTCCTCCAGCAGGACCGCCCGCCGGTACATATTTTTCCCGTCGAAAACGAACCACTCCGTCTCCGCCATCACCCGATCTTACGTAAATGCGGGCACGATCAACAAACATGAACTGTCCTCCTTTGAAAAAACCCCTTTGCACCGGAGCACAAAGGGGATTGTCACTAAGCGAGTGCGGCCTCAGTAATCACACTGACCGTCTTGCTTCTTTTTCCTAGGCGTTCGAAGGAAACATAGCCATCGGTCAGAGCAAACAGAGTATCATCTTTGCCGAGACCAACATTTAAACCTGGTTTGATCTTAGTTCCGCGCTGTCTAATGATAATACTGCCTGCAGTCACGAATTGTCCATCATGACTTTTTACACCAAGACGCTTCGCAGCAGAGTCTCTGCCGTTCTTAGTGCTTCCGCCTCCCTTTTTCGAGGCGAACAATTGCAGATTAATTCTCACGGTATGGCACCTCCTTCACACTAACATGCTTACCGTACTCTTCTTCTATGGCCATTAAGCCTTTGTAAAGCACTTCTAATATCAGCTGAGCCTTCCCGTTGTCCCTTGGGGACAATTGTTCAGGCAGCAGGCACAGCAGCAGACCGTCATCTTCATCGATTTCCACCTGACAGTCGAGTCCAACAACTTCCGTCACACCAAGGACAGCGGTTTGAGCTAATGCTGACACAGCAGCACACACAATGTCTTCTCCGTAGGCAGCAAACCCTGAATGGCCGCTCACCTGAAAGCCCTGCCACCCCTGTCCGTGCCTGATGCGGTAAAACTCAACCCTGATCATGGCACTAGGCAGTGATGGATTCGATCACCAATTTGGTGTATGGCTGCCGATGACCCCGTTTGCGACGGTAGTTTTTCTTTGCTTTGTACTTAAAGACAATGATCTTTCTCTGTTTTCCGTGCTTAGCAACCTTCGCTACCACTTTCGCTCCGTCAACATAGGGTGTGCCAACTTTGGTCTTACCATCCTCGCTCACGAGCAGAACACGATCGAAAACAACTTCATCGCCTTCATTGACATTGAGCTTTTCGACATAAACGGCATCGCCTGTGGACACACGATATTGCTTGCCACCAGTTTCGATTACGGCGTACAATACGTCCACCTCCTTCTCTAGACTCGCCATACAGGTACATGGGGCTGCCCCGCATGTTTAGCAACCTGGTCTGAGCGGCTTCGAATGCCCGATTCAAGATAATCGAGCAATCTACCCAATTATTCTACCACCAAGGCCCGTACCTGTCAATCAGTACTGCCGCTTTGTATTTGATAATCTTGGCGTGCCAGTGAATCATCACCCTTTACAGTAACGCTCCTGCCTGTATGCTCCTCCAGGGCTCGCAAATTGCTTTTT
>JAAYSR010000147.1 GCA_012518325.1 Bacillota bacterium | reverse complement strand
TTGCCGGATGATGTCACCAATGTGATCGTTGATTTCCATGGTGAAGCCACATCGGAAAAGATCGCCCTGGCCCGCTATTTAGACGGCCGCATCAGTGCCCTGGTCGGCACCCACACCCATGTGCTAACCGCCGACGAACAGATTTTGCCGAAAGGAACCGCCTATATCACAGATTTAGGGATGTGCGGACCTGTGGATGGGATTCTAGGAGTGGATCCGCAGGCTGTTATTAACAAATTTTTGACTCAGCTGCCGGCCCGTTTTTCGGTGGCCAAAGGACCGGCAACTTTGACCGGTGTTGTGATTACGCTTAAAGAAGATGGAACTGCAGAGAGAATCTTGCGGGTGAAAGTTTAATAAATTTTCATAAAAGGAGGATTTTCCCAGTAAATATCTAATAAGCTAATAACATGGATTAATTTAGTGGTAGCGTTTTCACCAAAGGAGGTCACCTTAACATGGAAGTATTAAAGGTATCGGCAAACTCTATACCAAACAAAGTCGCCGGTGCACTTGCCGGCAAAGTGCGTGAAGAAGGACGGGCTGAAGTCCAGGCTATTGGAGCTGGCGCGCTGAATCAGGCCGTCAAGGCGGTGGCAATAGCGAGAGGCTTCGTGGCCCCAAGTGGAGTGGATCTCATATGTATTCCTGCATTCACCGACGTTACGATTGACAGTGAAGAACGGACGGCGATCAAATTGATTATAGAGCCAAGGTAAGGACTTGGTTAAGCGCATACAGCCTGCCTCAGTCGGCAGGCTGTATGTATTCATTGGCAAGCCTTAGAGTGGAGGTTATCTTATGTTAATTTTTGACGCCCATGTTGATACACTTTCTCGCCTCCTCGGCAGCGGCCGGTCCCTGGCTGAAAACCAAGGCCACGTTGATCTGGCCAAGTTGCGTCAAAGAAAGAAGGGGGCCCAGTTTTTCGCTGCCTTTGTCGACCCCAGGTGCTACCACGGTAAGGCACTGCACAGCACCATGGAGATGCTGGATCTGTTTTGGAGGTGGATGGAAGAATATCCCGGCGATTTGGCCTTTGCCGGATCTGGACAAGATATCCTGGAAGTCCACAGCAGCGGAAGGGTTGCCTCCCTGCTGGCAATTGAAGGGGGCGAAGCGTTAGAAGGCAGCCTGGCTAACCTGCGCATGTTCTACCGGCTTGGGGTAAGGCTCCTGACCTTGACCTGGAATCACCGCAACGATCTGGCGGCGGGGCAGGGGGAAGGACCCGGCGGAGGGGGACTGAGCAGGTTTGGAGAAGCGGTGGTTGCCGAGATGAATAAGCTTGGCATGCTTGTTGATGTATCCCACCTGAACGAACAGGGATTCTGGGATGTGCTGCGCATCAGCGACGCGCCTATCATTGCTTCCCATTCCAATGCGCGGGCGCTATGCGACCATCCCCGCAACTTGACAGATCAGCAGATTGCTGCACTGGCGGAAAGGGGCGGGGTCATCGGCGTAAACTTTTACCCCCATTTCCTGGTCAAGGAGCGCCAAGCAACCATTCACGATGTGATCGAACAAATTGAACACCTGGTGAAGGTGGGCGGGGTGGATTGCGTGGCGTTAGGCTCGGACTTTGACGGCATCTCCGGAACTCCCCTTGGTTTGGAACACTGCGGAAAGGTCCCGGAAGTGGCAGAGATCTTGAAAGAAAGAGGATACACCGGCTCTGAAGTGGAGAAGATCATGGGCGGGAATCTCTTGAGACTCTGTCAGACTGTGTTGGATTAATCGAAGGCTCAAGGGGGCATCCTAGGGAAAAAAGGAGGTTCTCTATTGGGTTCGGTTGTAAAAGTCATTGAACTTGTAGGTGAATCGGATCAAAGCTGGGAAGCTGCGGTCCAGACAGCTGTCAAGGAAGCTGCCAAGACCGTCCGGGGAATTACCGGCGTGGAAGTTTTGAACTGGACAGGGCAGGTCAGCCCCGAAGGCGATATTACAGGCTATCGGGCCGATGTCCAGATAGCGTTTCGAGTAGAAAACTGATTTCTTCACATCCCTAAAACGGCTTAGGATAACTAGGCCGTTTTTTGGTTATACTGTTCCTAGCAAACAGAGAAGTAGGTGATTGATCTGGATTGGATGGGTGCTGTTGTACGTTTTATTGTATCTGCTTTGGTGTTAATGCTGGTAGGCTTTTTACTCCCCGGCTTCAAAGCGCTGTCATTTTTCCACGCTCTCTTCGCAGCGGTAGTGATTGCAGTGCTGGGCTGGGTGGTTGAAAGTCTGCTTGGCAAGAATGTATCGCCTTACGGGCGCGGTGTGGTAGGGTTCATCGTCTCAGCCATCACTATTTGGATCGCCCAGTTTATCGTCCCTGGTATGGAGGTTTCGATTGTAGGAGCGTTGCTGGCAGCTTTCGTGATAGGTATCATCGACCTTTTTGTGCCTACGGCTTTGCGTTAAACCGCTGAAAAGCAAACACGCCCCGCATAAGAGCGCCGCTCTGTTTCAGGGGCGGTTTTTTTCAAGGGAGTGATGGCGTGACCAGAAACCTGAATGAGGTGTTAGCACAGCTCGAGGAGAGGCTTGGCTACGAAGTAACCTTTGATCTGATCATTCGCAGGCTAAAGGTGGCCCATAAACAAGCTGCCCTGGTTTTTCTCGACGGCTTCGTCAACGATGTTGCCACAATCCATATCATGCGGTCACTGCAGACCATTCCGCGTATGGGTATAACATCAGGAGCCCTTGAGCAGCTGCTGCAGGAGTATGTTCCCTTCTTTGAGGTCAGCATCGCAGACAGCCTTGAGGCCGGAATCGATGAACTGCTCTGCGGCACAATGCTCCTGATCATTGACGGCGTAAGCGACCTGGCAGTCCTGGATGTTCGCCAGTATGTGACGCGGGGTTCCGAGGAACCGACTCTGGAAAAGGTGACCCGCGGTTCCCGGGACGGGTTTGTGGAAACGGCATTGTTCAATGTCAATCTGATTCGCAGGCGTATCCGCGATCCCAATCTGCGTTTTGAGTCGCTGAAAGTCGGCCTGCGTTCCAAGACGGATGTGGTGGTAGGTTACATTGAGGATATTGCCGATCCCAGTCTGGTTCAGGAGGTCAAGAGCCGCATTGAGGCCGTCAAGCGGGATGCCATCCCCATGGGCGGCAAGAATCTGGAAGAATACATCCTGGGTACAGTGTTTAATCCGCTGCCGGTAACACGTTACACCGAACGTCCTGACGTAGCTGCAGCGCATCTGCTGGAGGGACATATTGTTATCATTGTAGACACCACTCCCTTTGTACTCTTGGTGCCTGTCACTGTCTGGCACTTTACTCAGCACGCGGAAGAGTACTTTCAAAACCCGCCTGTAGGCACCTATCTGCGCTGGGTGAGAAGTTTCGGCATCTTAGGTTCACTAGTTCTTCTGCCCCTCTGGTACCAGCTGGCAGTGAGCGCCAACCTGCCGGAATGGCTGGCCTTTATCGGGCCGAAGGATCCCGGGCGTCTGGACCTTTGGTTTCAGCTGCTGCTGCTGGAAATCGGGCTGGATCTAATCAGAATGGCGTTGATTCATACGCCGGATTCACTGGCTACATCCTTAGGTCTAGTGGGCGCCATCATTCTGGGTGACTTGGCGGTGTCAGTGGGACTTTTCACAGGTGAGGCGATTTTGTATACCGCCATTGTGGCAATCTGCAGCTTTGCTACACCCAGCATAGAATTTGGCAACGCCATTCGTCTCTTCCGCTACGTGTTGTTTTTTGGAGCGGTCATCGCAGGCTGGTGGGGCCTTGGTGCAGCCTTGATCATCATCCTGCTGGTGTTTGGCCTCACCAAATCCTTTGGCATACCCTATCTCTGGCCCCTGCTGCCCTTTGACGGTCCTGCCCTGCTACGGGTGATCTTCAGGTACCCGATTCCGCAGGTGGCAATCAGGCCGCGCCTGACCAAGCCCCAGGACATTCGGGCTCAGAAGAAGCGAAACAAAGGGGGGCGTTAATATTAGAGAAATAGGGATACCCAGAGCTCTGTACTATTTTCAATACCATGCTTTGTGGCGGTGTTTCTTTGAGAGTTTGGGCTTTAGGGTAGTCGTTTCTCCGCCTACCAACAAGCAAATCCTGGAGTGGGGCCTAAACGCATGCGTAGACGGTGCATGCCTGGCAGTGAAAAGCATGGTGGGTCACTCCCGGGCCTTGTCTGAACAGGGCATTACACTCTTGTTTGTGCCTAAAATAGTCAGCGTCGCCCCTGGTGAGTATACCTGTGCGAACTTTTTGGGACTGCCCGATCTGCTCAGGCAGTACCTGCCCTCATCGACAACCATCCTAGCCCCAACCCTTGACGCCCGAAAGAGTCTCGGTGCCCTGACCCAGAGCTATGTGCGCCTGGGTCTGCCCTTTGCCTCCCGTGGTGCTGTGAAACGTGCCTGGCGGGCCGCCTGTCAGGCACAGCAGACCCTGGAAAAGTCCCTCCAAGCAACCCAGCCTCACAGGGGCAGGCTGCGGATATTGCTGCTGGGTCCGCGCTACCTAATCGATGATGCCTACCTGAGCAACAACCTCTACAGCCACCTGCAGACACTAGGTGCTGAGCTGCATACCTCTGCCCAGGTTCCCGAAACAGTGGCCAGGGAGCTCGGCAAAGCCCTGGACAAACCCCTCTTCTGGTCGGATACCCGGCGTTCAGTCGGCGCGTTGGAGCACTTCATCCAGAGAGTTGACGGCGTGATTAATGTCGCTCCCTTTGGCTGCGGTGCGGAATCTTTTGCCAGTGCCCTCATTGCCAGGCGATGCCGGGAGAAGAAAGTGGCTATGCTGGACCTAATTGTTGATGAACATACTAGCGAGGTGGGAATAATCACACGTTTGGAGGCCTTTTGCGATTTGCTGGAAAGGAAAAAAAGCGGATGAGAGTCACTTTTCCCCATTTGGGAAACGCCTATATCGCAATAGAAGCTCTTCTTCAGGGCCTGGGGCACGAGCCCGTCACTCCGCCCTTAAGCACCAAGCGCACCATTGAATGGGGAAGCCGGTACAGCCCGGAAGACATCTGCCTTCCTTTTAAGACGATTCTCGGCAACATGCTGGAAGGGATTGAGCTTGGTGCAGACAGTGTGTACATGCTTGGGGGCTGGGGACCCTGCCGCCTGGGCTATTATGCCGAGATTCAAAGGATAATTCTTCTTGATCTTGGCAAGCAGGTGGAGTTCGTTACGTTGGAAGTGCCCCGGGGAAACTGGGGCCTGGCCAGGGAAAGGCTGCGGAGCATCTTTGGTTCTGCACGGATCCGGCATTTGTTCAGGGGGTGTCAGCTGGCCTGGGCCAAGCTGAGTGTCCTTGAAGAAGTGGAGAATCTGTCCTTACAGGCAAGGCCCAGGGAAAAAGAACGGGGTTCAGTCTCGCGCTTTCTAGAAGGCCAGCTGCAGAAAATCAGGCTGGCCCAGAGCGTAAAAACCCTGCGTGAACTGAAAGAGGAAACCGAGGCAGGACTGCAGGATCTCATGGACCGAGTATCATCCCATGCGGTTCTGCGGGTGGGGATTGTGGGGGAGATCTACACTGTTGTGGAGCCTTTTGTAAACCTGCGGCTGGAGGAGCGCTTAGGCTCCCTGGGCGTGGAAGCGGTGCGTACCATCAGCCTGAAGGAATGGATTGAGGACCATGTGTTTAAAAATGCCCTCGGGCTGTATAATCAAAACTCTCTCTTGAGATCCGCAGCAGGTTACTTACACAGTTTCGTCGGGGGCCACGGACTGGAAAGCGTGGCCCGCAGCGCCGAGCTGTCAGGCTGCCTGGACGGCATCATCCACATCTATCCCCTCGCCTGCATGCCTGAAATTATGGCCCATGGCATCTTGCCGCAGGTCAGTGCCGATAAGCAAATCCCAATTCTATCCCTGGTCGTTGACGAGCACGCAGGGGAGACAGGTTTTCAAACCAGACTGGAGGCCTTTGTTGACCTTCTGCAGAGGAGAATTTATCAATGTCAGGACGGAAGAAAGTATATTTAGGTGTTGATGTGGGCAGTGTCAGTACGAATTTTGTGCTGCTGGATGCTGGGCGTACAGCTTCGGACGGAGTAGTCTGGAAGAAGTACCTGCGGACCAACGGAGCGCCGGTGGAGACGTTGAAAAAAGGGCTGGCAGCCATTGAACAGGAAGGAAAGTGGGAAATCCAAGGGGCAGGCACCACCGGCAGCGGACGGGCGTTGGCCGGGGCTATGCTAAATGCCGATGTGGTGAAGAATGAGATAACCGCGCATGCCGCTGCAGCCCTTAGCGAAAACCCTGAGGTTGCTACTATTATCGAAATCGGCGGACAGGACTCCAAGCTGATTATCCTCAGGGACGGGGTGGTAGTGGACTTTGCCATGAACACTGTCTGCGCAGCAGGCACCGGTTCCTTTTTGGACCAGCAGGCCGGCAGGCTGAACATACCTATTGACAGGTTTGGAGCCCTTGCTCTGCAGAGTACAAGTCCGGTGCGGATTGCCGGTCGCTGCACTGTGTTTGCCGAATCGGACATGATTCACAAGCAGCAGCTGGGACACAGAACGTGTGATATCGTTGCGGGGCTTTGCGCATCGATGGTTCGCAACTACCTCAGCAACCTGGCCAAGGGCAAGGAACTGAAGCCTCCGATCTTTTTTCAAGGCGGCGTTGCAGCCAATGTAGGCATGCAGCGCTTCTTCGCAGATACCCTCCGCTTGCCGATCCTTATTCCCAGGCACTTCGATGTGATGGGCGCCATCGGCATTGCCCAGATTGCCAGGGAGACCTTGGAAAGCCAAGGGAAACAGTCCGGCTTTGTGGGCCTGGATGTGCTGCACAGTGAGTTTGTCAATGAGGGATATGTGTGTCAGCTTTGCCCGAACCAATGCGAAATTGTGGAGATCTGGCGCGACGGAGTATTTCTGGCCAGCTGGGGTTCTCGCTGCGGCCGCCAGGGTCAGTATAATGCTAGCGGTTGAATACACTTTGTGATACTATGAAGAGGAGTTGATGTGCGGGAGGTAATCTCAATGATGAGTTTAGATAGAATGATCTTGGCGGTGCCCGCGATTTTGCTGGCCATCTCGGTGCACGAATACGGACATGCCTATGTCGCCTATAAATTGGGCGATCCTACTCCCAAGTACCAAGGGCGCCTCAGTCTGAATCCCTTAGCGCATCTGGACCCCATCGGCACGATCATGCTGCTGCTTTTCAGGGTGGGATGGGCCAGACCGGTGATGATCAACTCCCACTATTTTAAGAACAAAAAACAGGGCACGATGCTGGTATCCCTGGCCGGACCAGTGGCCAACCTGATCACTGCCTGGATTTTTTACAACCTAGTGAATCTCTTCGGCCAATCTTTGATCCGCAGCGCAATAGGCCAGACCCTGATCGTGTTTCTCTATGTTAACGTGCAGATTAACCTCGGTTTGGCCGCCTTTAACCTGATACCGATTCCGCCTCTGGACGGTTCGCATATTTTAGCGGGACTGCTGCCGCCGCGCCTGAGGCTTCAGTACGCCAGATTTGCACCCTACGGACCCTTTGTCTTAGTCGCCCTGCTGGTACTGGGAGGCACCAGGTACCTGATCAATCCGATTTTTAACGTACTCTTCCGCATACTGGAAAGCCTGTCCCTCTAGGTGAGCGATATGGGATATGTCATTGAGTTAGATGTTTACCAGGGTCCCTTCGATCTGCTGCTGGATTTGGTCGCAAAAAACGAAGTGGATCTGTGGGATATTCCCATCGCCGCCATAACTGAGCAATACCTGGCCTACCTGTATTCCTTGCAGGAGAAAGACCTGGCCATCACCGGCGAGTTTCTGGTTATGGCTGCAACCTTGATTCGCATCAAGTCGAGAATGCTGCTTCCCCAGGAGCCTCCGGAAGATGAGACTCTGGAAGAATCAGAAGATCCCAGAACAGAGCTGGTGCAGCAGCTGGTTCGCTACAAATTCTTCAAGGAGGCTGCGGATTTTCTCCAGCAGCGCTATGCCGAAGCTGCCAGGCAGTTCACCCGGGGGCAGAGGATCGAGTCCTACGACTTAGCTCCCGTTTATACCTGTCCAGTGGGGGAGTTGACCCTGGAAGAACTCCGCTCCATCTATCAGGAGCTGATCAGCGAATCTGAGAAGGAGCCGCCGGTACATACCATCAGCAGCACGATCTCACTGGAGGAGCGTCTGGCCCTTGTGCGGCTCCAACTGATGGGACAACCCCGGGCGACCTTTTCGGAGCTGGTCCGGGAGGATTCAGTTGCAGAAATTGTAGTGACATTTTTGGCTGTTTTGGAGTTGGCGCGCTTAGGGGAGATCAGGCTGATCCAGACCAAATCCTTTGGTGAGATCGATATCAGACCGTTAGAGTTAGAAGTGGAGGTCCAGGCATGAAGCTTTCCGATGCCAGAGTTGTCATTGAGGGTTTGATCTTCGCCTCCGAGGCTCCCGTCAGTGCCCAGGAGATTGCCGCCATCACAGAATTGGACGTCTCGGTTGTGGAGTCGCTGGTGGAGGAGATCAGGGAGCAGCACGCCCAGGGGGCTTTAATGATCCGCAACGTGGGCGGCGGCTATCAGATGGTCACTAAGCCCGGACTTGCCCCCTGGATAGAGAAATTGGGCCGTCCGGTAGTCAGTGCGCCGCTATCGGCTGCAAGTACAGAAACATTGGCCATTATCGCCTACCAGCAGCCGGTGACCAAGGCTGAAATCGAACAGATTCGCGGAGTGCGTTCGGACAGTGCAATAAACAACCTGCTGGATCGGGAACTCATTTGTGAGCTGGGCAGAAAAGCAGGTCCCGGAAGACCGATTCTGTACGGGGTAACAGAGAAGTTTTTCGAGCACTTTGGGCTGAGAAGCACCGATGAACTTCCGTTAAAAGGCATAACCGAATGGAAATAATGGCAGATTAAGACCAAGTTGAGGTGGTGACATGCTCCTGCTTGGTCTTTTTTTGCTCTTTGTTCTCCTGTTTGTTATTCCATTTTCAGTCGAATTCAGCATGCTGACCGAAGGGCTTGACATCACGCCCCGAGTTAAGTTCGGCATAGGCAATTTCCTCCTAACCCTGCCCCAGGGAATGCTCACTTCAATCAGCTCCAGGATTCGAAAAAGACGTTTCACCACCAGAGAAGCGGCCTGGCGCGGCTTGAAATCGGGCCTCCGATTCCTGGACAGCCTGGCGCAGCAGGTCAGTCTCTTGCATTTAGAGGTGTCAATTGGCACTGGCGATCCCTTTTGGACTGCCCTAGGCGTTGGAGGTCTGTGGGCGATGATCAGCCCTCTGCTTACCGGCCTCAGCTGCGGCCATCGGCTGCGGACAGAACCGCAAATCCGGATCCAGCCCGACTATGGTGAGGCTCAGCTGCGGGTGTTCCTGCACTGCATATTCCAGTTCAGACTTGGTCAAATTATAGTCAACGAACTTAAGAGGGTGATGATGTGAGTGATAAGCATCCTATAGAAGGACTTATGCAGACTGCTATGGAGAGCTTAAAAACCATGGTAGACGTTAATACCATCCTTGGCGACCCTGTGGAGACCCCAGACGGGGCAGTGATTCTTCCCGTGAGCCGAGTCAGTGTCGGATTCGCAGCCGGAGGGAGCGAGTTTTCGGGAAAGGAGAGCAAACAGTCAGAAATGGGCCACCCCTTCGGTGGAGGCAGCGGAGCAGGCATAGCACTGAATCCCGTAGCTTTCCTGGTAGTGGGCAAGGAGAGTGTGCGACTGCTGCCGGTGAGCCAGAACGCGATCTACGATCGCCTTATCGATGCGGTGCCGCAGCTGATCGACCAGATTCAAAGTGCTGTGCAGGGCCGCAGCTCAAACGGCGTGCTGCGCACAACTTACAAAGTATAACCGCTCCTGAACTGAAACAGCAGGATTCCTTTCAAAGGCTGCGCTTTGAAGGGGATCCTCTTTTTTCTTGCGGTTTAGCCGGAATTTGGGTATTATTGGACTGAAAGGGGCGAAACCCGTGGAAGAAAGACTGCAAAAAGTGATGGCTCATTCAGGAGTAGCCTCTCGCAGGGTTTGTGAAGACATGATCCGCGAGAACAGGGTACAGGTGAATGGAAAGCCCGCGCAGATCGGCCAGAAGGTAGATCCGCAGCGGGATTTGATCACAGTTGACGGAAAGCCTCTGGCGGTTGCAGAAACCAAAAAATACTATATTCTCAACAAACCCTACGGGTATATCACCACGGCCAAAGACCAGTTTGGCAGGGACAGCGTGCTCGATCTTCTCCCTGAGGTTGAAGAAAGGGTTTATCCGGTTGGCCGGCTGGACTACGATTCCGACGGACTTGTTCTGCTCACTAATGACGGGGATTTAACATATCGTGTCACCCATCCCAGGTTCGAACTGCCTAAGACCTATGTGGTGCGGCTGAGGGGCAGGATCACGATGGATGCAGTGTATCGCCTCAGAACCGGGGTGATCCTGGAAGACGGACGCACCAAGGAGGCCAAAGTTGAAGTATTGCAACTGGAAGATGAGTATTCTCTGTTAAGCATTACTATTACAGAAGGCCGCAACAGGCAGGTAAGGCGCATGTGTGACAAAGTGGGCTATGAGGTGGCGAGGCTGACCAGGACAGCCATTGGGCCAATTAGGCTGGGCCGGCTGAAACCCGGACACTACAGAGCTTTGAGCAGCCAGGAAGTGCAAAGCTTGAAGAAGGCGGTGCGGCTGTGAGCACTAAGGTGATAGTCATTGGTGCCGGGGCTTCGGGACTTGTGGCAGCCGGTTTTTTAGCCCAAAGGGGAGCAGAGGTGCATGTTCTGGAAAAGATGCAGCGGGCGGCATTAAAGATTCGCATTTCCGGCAAGGGACGCTGCAATATTACCAATGCCATGCCCATCAGGGATTTCATACCTAATTATCCCGGCAACGGCAGGTTTTTGTACGGAGCGCTGCACCGCTTTTCCAACCTGGACTGCATTCGCTTTTTTGAGGAACTGGGGGTCAAAACTAAGGTGGAGCGAGGGCAAAGGGTGTTTCCAGTTTCAGACGACGCCCATGAAGTGGCCAATGCCCTCGAGGGCTTTGCCAGAAGAAACGGGGCCCGCTTCCACTTTGAACATAAAGCTGTGGCAGTGAACCAGGCGCCTGACGGAGAAGTCTGCGGCGTGGTCAGTGTACATAATGGAAAAGAAGTATTCTTCGAGGCAAATCGTGTAGTGATTGCCACCGGCGGCCTGAGTTATCCGGGTACGGGCTCCACAGGGGACGGACTGGCGCTGGCCAAGAGCCTTGGCCACACAATCGTCCAGCCCCGGCCTGCCTTGGTTCCAGTGCGTGTTGAGGAAGAATGGGTAAAGGAGCTTGCAGGGCTTAGCTTGCGCAATGTAGAGCTCACCGTGTATTCTCCCCGAGGAGGACAAAGGAGCTATTTCGGCGAATTAATGTTTGCCCATTTCGGGCTCACCGGACCGATTGTGCTGACAGCCAGTGAACAGATTGGCCTGTGGCTGGCAGAAACCAGCCCTCAGCCCCTGAAGGCCTACCTGGATCTGAAACCTGCCTTGAGCGAGGAACAGCTTGACAGCAGGCTGCTGCGGGACTTGGAGGCTTTTTCTCGCAAGCAGTTTCGGAACTCCCTGGACAAACTGCTGCCCAAGAGCTTGATTCCTGTAATGGTGCGGCTGTCAGGTATTCAGCCTGATAAAGCCTGCCATCAGATTACCAGGGAAGAGAGGGCTGCGCTCCGCAAGCTGCTTAAGTCACTTCCGCTGACCATAACCAAGACACTGCCAATCTCCGCGGCAATTGTAACTGCAGGAGGCGTGCATGTGGGAGAGGTGGATCCGCGGACTATGGCTTCCAAGAAAACTAAAGGGGTCTTTTTTTGTGGAGAAGTATTGGACATTCACGGAGTGACAGGGGGATTTAATCTGCAGGCTGCTTTTTCCACAGGATACTGCGCGTCCCAGAGCATAGATTTGTAGTATGGAAGGGGATTACACCTTATGAAGATTGCAGTGGACGGTCCTGCGGGGGCCGGAAAAAGTACGGTTGCCCGGCTGGTGGCTGAGAGGCTGGGCCTGCGTTATTTAGACACAGGTGCAATGTACAGGGCCCTTACCCTGGAAGCTTTGCGACGCGGGGTGGATACTTCGGACGAAAATGCCCTCATGGAGGTTGCCACATCAATCGATTTGAACATAGTTTTTCAGGGAGACAAGGGCAATGTGATCTACCTTGGCGGGGAAGATGTGACGGGGCTGATTCGCCAGCCCGATGTTACTGCCCATGTTTCTGAAGTATCCAGCCATAGGAAGGTACGGGAGTTTATCGTTGCACTCCAGGATCAGATCGGCAGGCAGGGATCTGTTGTGATGGACGGCCGTGATATCGGTACTGTGGTTATGCCCGATGCAGACTGGAAGATCTTTTTGCAGGCCACGGTGGAAGAAAGGGCCAGACGCAGGCAGGCCGAACTTTTGCGCCGAGGTGTTTCCGTTGACATTGAGGAAATTCAGGAGCAGATTCGCGCTCGGGACTATCTAGATTCAACTCGGGACAACTCGCCCTTAAGGAAAGCGAAGGATGCGGTTGAGATCGATACTACCTCCCTCACCATTGAAGAGGTAGTTGACAAAGTACTTGGCCTGATCAGAGGGGAAGAGCAAGATGTACAACATTCTGGTGGCAATTATTAGGTTTTTTTTACGGATCTGGGGTTTGGATGTTGAGGGTGCCGAACACATTCCCCAAGATCAAGGTGCAATCATAGCGGGCAACCACAGAAGCTGGTTTGATCCGGTAGTTATAGCCGCAGCTGTCAAAAGGCCCATCCATTTTATGGCCAAGGCGGAACTTTTTGAGTATCCTCTCCTGGGTTGGCTGATCTCCCGTCTCCATGCTTTTCCAGTAAGAAGAGGCCAGGCAGATCGCCAGGCTGTTCGCGTCAGTCAGGAAAGGGTTACTTCAGGGCAGCTCCTTGGGATTTTTCCCGAAGGGACACGCAACAGGACTGCCGAAGCAATGCTGCCCTTGCAGGGCGGGGCGGTTCTGATTGCCTTAAGATCGGGGGTTCCGGTGATTCCAGTGGTAGTCTCCAAGGGCGAGAGGCGAGGGCTGCGCAGACGGTTTCAGGTGAGAATCGGCACGCCCATCGATCTCGGAGGACCCAAGAAACCAAAAAAAGCAGATATTGTCCAGGGAAGTGAGGCGATTTCTGCCCAATTTAGTTCCCTTTTAAGCAGGAATAATTGAGAATGCAGAGAATTACAATCAAGGTGAACTCTTGTTTAGAGTATATTTGTTCTAGGTATAATAGGGAGGAGGAAAGGATG
>JAAYSR010000146.1 GCA_012518325.1 Bacillota bacterium | reverse complement strand
GGCTTCTACCGCCTTTTCCCGCAGAACTGCGCCGTAATCAATTACCTGCTCCATGCGGCGGGCAATGCGGTCCATCACCTGCACAGCCCGGACCGGATAACGGCCCATGGCTGTTTCGCCGGAAAGCATCACACAGTCGGTGCCTTCGAAAATTGCGTTGGCCACGTCTGTCACCTCAGCCCTGGTGGGCCTGGGATTGCGGATCATGGAATCAAGCATTTGAGTTGCGGTGATCACAGGCTTGCCTGCCCGGTTGCACTTGCGAATCAGCATCCTTTGGGCCAGCGGCACCTCTTCCGCTGCAATCTCTACGCC
The DNA here is from genome assembly GCA_012518325.1 of Bacillota bacterium. Taxonomy (GTDB): domain Bacteria; phylum Bacillota; class Limnochordia; order Darwinibacteriales; family Darwinibacteriaceae; genus UBA5420. Next base: position 3,304 of record JAAYSR010000146.1, on the reverse strand, counting down.
GAGATCGCCCCGGGCCACCATTACGGCATCCGCGGCGGCAATGATCTCGTCAATATTGCGCAGACCCGCACTGCTTTCAATCTTGGCCACCACATGCTGGGTTCCGCCGGCTTCCTGAATGATGCGGCGCACCTCTTCCACATGCTCTCCCCTGCGCACAAAGGAGGCGGCAACAAAGTCTACGTTGTGCTTGACCCCAAAGCGGATGTGTTCAATGTCTTCCTTGGTGAGTGCCGGCAGGTCCACATCTACGCCGGGCAGAGAGACGCCTTTGCGGGCGCTCAGTTCTCCGCCCACCACTACCTGGCAGATCACATCGGGACCCTTGACTTCCTGCACCCTCAGCTCTAAAAGCCCATCGTCTATGTAGATTACTGAGCCTGGGCGCAGATCCCGGTTGAGGTAGGGATAGTCCACATGGATCTTGGAGTGGTCCCCTGGATAGGGATCAACAGTCAAAGTGTATTCCTGGCCGGGAATGATTTCAATCGGGCCTGTGGCAAGCTGTCCGACCCTGATCTTCGGCCCCTGAATGTCAAGGAGGATGGCTAGGTTGGCGTCCAGTTCCGCCGCAGCCTCCCTGAGGCTGTTGATACGCTGCAAGTGTTCCTCTAAGGCACCATGGGAAAAGTTCAGCCTGGCCACATTCATTCCCGCCCGGATCAGCGCCCGGAGCGTTTCCGGACTCTCACTGGCCGGCCCAATGGTACACACAATTTTGGTCTTGCGCATAATCGACCTCCTCGTCTAGATCGCAGAGAGAATATTTGATAGGTGATAGTAGTCCAGGTTCAGCTGTTTTTCCTGGGCCAGCACATAGTCCAGATCAAAGGACTTCACAACCTGGTTCACTTCACCGAGCATCTTGCCGGTCTTACCCTGGTAAACCAGTTCAATGGCGTGGTAGCTCAAGCGGCTTGCCAACAGGCGGTCCCGGACAGTAGGGGCTCCGCCCCGCTGGATATGCCCCAGGATGATGATGCGGGTGTCAAAGCCGGCGGTTTCCTGTATGTAGCGTCCGATCTCCAAAGACGGGCTCTCTTCACCCTTTTTGCCTGAAATGGGCCGGACTCCCTCCGCCACCACCACAATATTGTAAGTCTTGCCCATGGCATTTGCTTTTTGAATCTGCTGGCAAACCTGTTCCAGATCATAGGGAACCTCCGGAATCAGGATCACATCTGCACCGCCTGCCAGGCCTGAATAGAGGGCGATATAGCCTGAGGCGCGCCCCATCACTTCCACAACATAAACCCGCTCATGGCTGCTGGCGGTGTCCCGGATCTTGTTCACCGCATCCATCACATTGTTTACAGCAGTATCAAAGCCGATGGAATAGTCGGTGCAGGCAATGTCATTGTCAATGGTGGCAGGGATGCAGATCACATTGACCCCCATCTCCTGCAGGCTGAGGGCACCCCTGAAGGAGCCGTCGCCGCCGATGACAATCAAAGATTCAATGCCGTGTTTTTCGAGCATGTCCACTGCCTGGGCACGGCCTTCCGCTGTGCGGAACAGATCGGAACGGGCACTCTTTAAGATCGTGCCTCCCCTTTGAATAATGCCTGAGACAGCCCTGCTGTCCACAGGCTCTATCTCACCGTTAATCAGGCCGTGGTAGCCGCGGTAAATGGCATAGGGCTCCAGGTTGTAATGGAGGGCAGCCCTGACTACTGTACGCACAGCCGCATTCATGCCGGGGGCATCTCCGCCGCTGGTTAAAACACCTACTCTGCGCCCCATTCTTATCTCCCCTTCCTAGTGCAGTTAGTTTTCCAAACCTGCCAGTACTTTCTCATTGAACTTGCCGATCCTGCGGAATCTGGCCAAGCGCTCCTCAACCAGGGCGTCTGCCGGCCTGTTGATGATTTCAGCCAGGTAGCGCCTGATAAAGGATCTGATCTGCATGCCCGTTGTCCTGTGGTCCCTGTGGGCACCCCCCAAGGGTTCAGTGATTACATCGTCAATAATGCCAAACTTCAAAAGATCCGTCGGTGTCAGGCGCAGCAGCTCCGCCGCTTCTGCAGCCCTGGATGAATCGCGCCAGAGAATGGTTGCGCACATCTCAGGGGAAATCACAGAATACCAGGCGTTTTCCAGCATCAAAATGCGATCGCCCACCCCAATGGCTAAAGCCCCTCCAGAACCCCCTTCCCCGGTAATAATGGAGAGGATGGGAGTTTTCAGGAAGGACATCTCTTCGATGCACTGGGCAATGGCCATGCCCTGCCCCCGCTCTTCAGCCTCAATGCCGGGGTAGGCCCCCACGACATCAATCAGGGTAATGATGGGCCGCCCAAACTTTTCTGCCTGCTTCATCAGGCGGAGAGCCTTGCGGTATCCCTCGGGATGGGGCAGACCGAAATTCCTGGCGATGTTTTCCTTAGTATCCCGCCCCTTTTGCGGGCCAATTACAGTAACGGGCTGGCCTTCAAAAAGGGCGATGCCGCCGACGATGGCCTGGTCGTCCCTGAAGCTGCGGTCGCCGTGGAACTCAGTAAAATCATCAAAAAGAAGTCCGATATAATCCAAAGTAGTAGGCCGCTTAGGATGGCGGGCCATGGTCACCCTCTGAAAGGGGGTTAGGTTGGCGTAAATCTCCTTGCGGAGCTGCGACGCTTTCCGCTCCAGGGATCTGATCTCTGCGCTGAAGTCCATCTCTTTGCTGTGCACAAACTGTTTCAGCTCCGTAATGCGAGCCTCAAGCTCCAAAACAGGCTTTTCCCATTCAAATGCCGGCATCCTAATTCACCTGCCTATGCCACTTTAAGAGGCGTCCCACATAATCCAGCAGCTGAGTGCGGGGGACTATGGCGTCAATCATGCCGTGCTCCAGGGCATACTCTGCCGTTTGGAACCCGGCAGGGAGCTTTTGCCGCGTCGTCTCTTCCACAATTCTCGGCCCGGCAAAGCCGATGAGGGCCCCTGGCTCCGCCAGGATGATATCGCCAAGCGAGGCGAAGCTGGCGTAGATCCCGCCCATGGTGGGATGGGTGAGCACAGAAATGTAAAGCAGGCCGGCACGGCTGTGCTTGCCCACAGCCTGGGCGGTTTTTGCCATCTGCATCAGGCTGTAGATGCCCTCATGCATGCGGGCGCCGCCTCCGCCCCCTGAAAAGATCACAACCGGCAGCTTTTCTTCAGCAGCTCTTTCAAAGCCCCTCACCAGCTGCTCGCCTACGACAGAGCCCATGCTGCCGCCTATGAAAGAAAAATCGATAATACCCAAAATGCAAGGCGAGCCTTGGATGGCCGCCTTGCCGATAAGTGCCGCATCATCGAGCCCCGTCCTCTGCTGCGCCTG
>JAAYSR010000018.1 GCA_012518325.1 Bacillota bacterium | reverse complement strand
CTTTCCCTATGGCAAGGCGATCGTTAGGGAGACCGAACTGAAAGGCAAGCGAAATGTCTCGATATTTTGGAGAGCAATCAACCTAATCCTAAATATCCTCTGGTTTCCTATGGGCCTGGCCCTGACCTTAATCTACTTCCTGCTGGCAATCCTCTATGCGCTTACCATCATCGGCATCCCCGTAGCGGTGGTCTATGTCCGCATGGGCAAGTTCCTCCTCTCCCCTGCCGGCTGCCGAGTAGTAACCAGAGAGCAAGCCATCGCCAGCGCCACAGTCAACGAGATGGAACGCCGGAGGCTGCGCTAAGATGAAAAGACCCTCACTGCGCGGTTAGTCAAGCCGGCCCTTTCATGCTGGAAAAAGCCTTTAGTATCTGAGCAGAATAAAATGCCTGAGCAGAGGCAAATATCCCTTAACTAAAGGCTGATGGTATAATCATAGGTGTTACGCGATGCAAAATTGCCCTCCACACTGACTTCGACTTCACCGTCAACTATAACCTCCAAACGAGCATCCTCAACGGGCGGACACGTGATGTACAGGACCCCGTTTTGGTCAGTGTCTGCCCCAGTTGTACTGCCGATATTCTTGCCAGTCAGTTTCACATCGACCGGTATTCCCGCTGCGGGATCACCATTCTTGGTCACTGTTACATGAACGCAGAAGTAATCAGATGGAAGCCCAATCTCCCCCACATTGAGTTCCGGAACATCTCCCATGGAGACAGACAGCGGCTTGTGCATTGTCGCGTAGTAGTTGGGGTGATAAAGGGGAGGACTTACCCGCAGGAAATACTCATAGCCCTCAGCAGCAATCAGCTCGACGTTTCGTGCCTCAAAATGTCCGCTTGCGTCTGCCTCCGCAAGGTAGATAAGTCCTCCGCCCGGCCAATCCAGCCAAATCCTGGCACCTGCAACGGACTTTTCCCCATCGCCTGTCACTTTACCCTTTATGGTGGTTGCAATTACGCCTTCCGGCGGCTTAGGTTCATCGATTTTAACCACAATCAGCAGCGAACCGGTATTGGAAGGTATCAAGGTAACATGCAGCGTTGCCAGCTTTCCTGCTCTTATCTCAACATTTTCAGGCGTCGCTGTTCTGTAGAGCTCATTCTTGCCTTCATCGTAAGCATATACCGACACTTGATACCGCCCTAGAGGTATCTTATCGATGAAAGCTAAGCCGTCTTCACCGAGCTCAATCTCATGCTTTACCACCGAAGAATCCTGTTCATTGACTAACTCTACAAGCAAAAATGCTATGTCCGAGTTGTCTGGCAGAGACTGAAACTGAAAAGCCAGCTCTCCTGTCTTTACTTGCTCAACTGCCTTGGGTCCACAGCCTGTAAATAACAGCGCCTACAAAACAACACTAATCATCCATCGCGATCTCACCCCTGCATCCCCTTTCCATCCTGCTTAACCTCGAATACATGTTTGTTTCTGTTTATTGACAAGAAATCCCTCCCAAAATCCACATTAAGTTCACCCTGGTCCAAGGCCATCCTCTAGACGATCAAGGGTCTGATGTTTCCCGGCGAACGGCCAAAATGCTGCAAGTGATTTAGCGTGCGTTTAGGTAATTGTGGGCAAGAGAATTGCCCATTTTTGCCCAATCCCGAACGGCGCTGAACATTACTCGGCTTTCATCTTTCCAGTCCAGTCGATTCGCTATGACACCGACAAACGTTTGGTCAACGACTGCCATGAGGCGTGTCAAACTCCT
>JAAYSR010000145.1 GCA_012518325.1 Bacillota bacterium | reverse complement strand
CCGTTCTGCCGGAGGATGGAGCTGGCATCATTTACCTTATCTTCACTGGTTTCAATGACTGCCAGGATTCCTCCCTGTTTCAAGTCTTCCTCATACTGGCGCCCCCGTTCTTCCGGGATGCCCAGATCGATCAATCCTCCTGCAACTCCTCCGGTTACAGCGCCGGATAACACTCCTGCGAGAGGACCTGCCGCCACAATTGGCCCAATGCCCGGGATAGCCAAAGCTCCGACTCCAGCCAAGAGACCTGCTACTCCACCCAACGCTCCGCCCCAGGTAGTGCCGTCAGCGATGGAATCGGTACTGCCGAAGTCCCCTCCGGCTTCCATGTCTGAACCGCCTCCGCCCTGCTGGCTGTTCTTTGCTACAATGGAGATTTCGTTATCTCTAAAGCCTTTATTTCTCAGAGCCTTAACTGCTTCCTCCGCAGTCTTGATATCCCGAAAAACGCCGATAACAGTCGACAAAAGAATTCCCCCTTTCGTTTCTTGAGACTAGCTTACCCAATTAAAGGGGGCTTATTCTAAGGATAGATGAACGGGAAGCGCCTGGGTCTCTCCTCGATTTTCTTCATCACCTCGGCATAATCTTTGGCTGTAGTTAAGTCAACTATGATTAAATCGCGGCCGATTTTCCGGATGCCGCGCCAGGGGACGACTATGAGCTTGGGCCTGAACCAGCGGTGGCCGTAAGGTATGACGATGGACTCCACTTCACCGCTGCGCAGATTAATGATCAAGTCGGTGTGATCCACCACGCCAAGCCGGATGCCTTGATCAATGCAGATCAGTTCCTTGCCTGCCAATTCAGAATAGCGCACAGCTTCACCCCCGCCCGGCTCAATATATGCGGCCGTCAAGTTTTCTAGAACTTCCAGCCCCATGATATGCAAAAGCTAGGAGGATTGTTAAAGCCTGAGCCTAGATTTCCCCGATCATACTCGCCGATTTCCAGCTGCAGCCGGCTCCTCTCGCCGCTTTGCCTTACCAAGAAAGAATAGTGAAATCGGTGGTGCAGGAAGTCCTGCTTGGCAATCAGACGCCACTCAAACGCTCCATTCAGCCGGTATTCCAAACGTCCAATCAGACGCACTGCATCAAACCTAACGCTCCACATGGATTTGCCCAGCTGAAAGTCGGCACGGAGGGTGCCATTGAGGGGATCGAACTGAAACAGCCGATCATCCAGCTCAACGCGCATGACGAATGCAGGCGTCGGCTGCAGACGCCATTCCAAACCAGTGCCCCTGTCCCGGGATTTGACTTTCCAGGTCAGCTGATTGTATTCTCTGCTGCCGTCAATGCTCCTGTGCCGTCTGAGATTAAGCCCCAGCTCGACTTGGCCGATCTGTTTGGCCAGTTCCAGCTGCCAGCCCTTGCGGTTGGGAGTGTAGCGGTTGGCCTTGGCCAGCAGGCTCTGAAAGCCCGAGTCTATGCTTTGCAGGGCAAGACTGCCTGAAAAGCGGGGGCTGGAACTCTTTAGTTCCAGTACCGTCCCCTGGCTCTCTGCTCCCCGGGCATCGGATTGCCAACCGTGGGCCGCCGTTAGCTCCGCAAAACCCAGCTCGGCCTGTGCCTGCACAAGCTGGGCAGTTCCTCCTTCGGCAGAACCAGCATAGCGCATCTGCAGGCTGCTTAAGGAAACTTTTCCAATATCCAGAACACTTTCGACAAAGACTGCATCAACCAGATCCCTGCCCCTTAAGGGCACGTTCCTCAACAGCCCAGCTTTGACCTGCTCAGTATAGAGCAGCGCGGCCGTGGTTTCCGCCGTGTAATTGTTCTTGTTGATCAGCCGAAAGACATCGGAGGAGGTGAAGTGCTCACGGTTCTGTCCAGCGATAACCAGAACGTGTTCTGAAACTGGCAGGCTCAGTTCCCACCAAGGTTCGACCCTGCCCTGCCAGGCTGGGACCATCTTGGCTTCGGCCTGGAGTCCTCCCCTGATCAGGCAGCGGGACAGTTGGCTTTCAATGTCTATGGACAGACTGACACCCGCTTCGGTGCTGCTCAAAGTTGTCTCCAATTCGCCCCCTACCTGAACTGCCTGGGCGCTTGCTGCACAGCTGAGCAAAATCGCAAAAACAACAAAAAAAACCCCGCGCATGTACAAAAGAACAACTCCTTTGGACATATCCCTGGGCGCGGAGTGTATTTATTATATCACAGAAGACTATTTTTTCCAAGCATATCCTTCTCTATCCGTTTCTCCCCTTTGCCGGGAAAAATTCTCCCGGTTCTTGACTGTATAAGCTTCATAGAGCTCATCTGGGCCAATGCCTGCTTTCAGGCACATGCTCACAAAGAAGTGCAGCACATCCACGATCTCCTCTTTGAGTCTTTCATGGCTGATTTCCTTCGGATCCTTCCACCACTTGAAGTTGACTTCATCTAGGATCTCGCTCAGTTCGGAAATTATGGCCAGCACTTCTTTCTGAATCCACACTTCAGGACTGTAGTCGAGTCCCCGGTGTGAGACTACTGCATCATCAAACTCTTTCTGCAAACGAAAGATTTCCCTCAGCATATCTTTTGCCATAGTTGTTCCTCCTTAATCAGATGCCTTGGCCCAAGAGCAGCCCAGGTCCACTTTTCTGGATTGTAGACGGTGCCTGCCAGTTCCATGAGGTCCCCGCAGCTTACAGCCTCGATGCGGGCTATCATCTCTTCAGGAGTGACAATCGCCCCCTCGTCCAGTTCACCGCGGAGCAGGCGGTTCATGCGATTGCTGGTGCTTTCCAGGGAAAGGACCAGGCTGCCTTTTACCTGCCCCTTCGCCCTTTCCAGCATCTCCGCAGAGATCAGCTGGGGCAGATTCTTAAACAGGCGGTAGAGCACGTCCCACACCTCAGTCCAGTTGCTGGGGTTGAAGCCCGCATAGACCCCGTAGGCACCTGTATCATCGTAATGGGAAGTGAAGGAGTAGGTGTTGTAGACAAGGCCCCGTTCTTCCCTCAGCTCCTGGAAAAGCAGGGAACTGACTCCTCCCCCGATGACGGTGTCTAACAGGCACAGGGCATAGCGTCTCGGATCGTGGCGGGAAATGCCGGGTCCCCCCAGGCACAGGTGCACCTGCTCTGTATCCTTGTCATGAAAGCTTCCCTGTCCAGTCAGGTACCGAGTCTGAGCCAGCCTGGGCCTCTCTCCCCGGGGCAGGGAAGCAAAGGCCGAAGCAAAGGTCTCCACAACCCGTTCGTGGCTGACATTGCCTGCGCTGGCAATGATCAGGCGATCGGCCGTGTAGTGTTTGGTCATAAATGCCCTGATCAGCCCCGGTTCAAAGCTGCCGACAGTGGCTGATGATCCCAGCACACTCCTGCCAAGTGCACCCTCAGGCCACAGAGTCTCGGAAAAAAGATCATGTACCAACTCTTCAGGTGAGTCCTCATACATGAGCAGCTCTTCCAGCACTACGCCTTTTTCTTTTTCGGTCTCGGCTGGTGAAAACTGCGAACGCAAGAGCATCTCCTGCAATACGTCCGCTGCAGTTCCATAGTGCTCATCCAGCACCTTGAAATAATAGCAGGTCTGCTCCTTGCCGGTAAAAGCGTTGAGATATCCTCCCCGCTGATCCATAATTTCTGCAATGTCCCGGGCAGAATACTTTTCAGTTCCCTTAAACATCATGTGCTCTATAAAATGCGAAAGCCCCCACTCCTCAAGTTCTTCGTGGCGGCTGCCCACTTCAAACCACGCCCCCAACGTGACAGAGCGCAAATAGGGCATGTGTTCGGTAATGATGCGGACTCCATTGGGCAATACTGTGCGCTGGTACATTCTAACCTCCTGTACCGCTGGGGAAAGGCCCCAGCACGTACTTTTCTTTCCACTGATTTTTGCATATGCATATGATACCATAGATTCAGCACATCAGAAAGGGGGAACCGCATGAACCAGGGTATTATAGCCGCCGTCCTGTCTATATTATTCTATCTGACGAGCCTACTGAGCGGAGGGCAGGGACAAGCCATCCAGCCGGCGGAGCCGCCCGTTACCCAACAGTCCTATACAGTGATCGGCCAAGCCGGCACAGTGGTTGCAGACAGGATCACTGTCAGACACAGTCCCAGTGCAGATGGGAAGCCCTTGGGCACAGTATCCAGAAACACAAGCCTCACCATTTTGGACCAAAGCGGAAGCTGGTACAAGATCCGTCCTCGCCTGGGGACCGAGGGCTGGGTTCCCGACTTCGCGGTTGCGGTGCGAGATGTGCAGCGTCAGGAAACTGACTTCAGGATCCTGGGTTTCTATCCAGGCGGCGACGAGGCCTATGAAAGCCTAATAGAAAATGGAGCGAAACTGAGCGGTATCGCCCCATTAGGCTGGCGGCTCGACAGCTATGGCCAGCTTAGTGCCGATCCCGGCTTTGCACCGGAGGAAGTCGGACGCAGCCTCTATTTTGCCGGCAATCAAAAAATGGATACTTTTGCCCACGTTCAGGTGGGTGCCAGTCCCTCACCCCTGCTGTCCGATGAAAAGCTGCAGGCAGACAGCATCAGGCAGTTTCTTGCAGCAATCAGCGAGTGGGGCCTAAAGGGAGCACTGGTGGATATAGACTATATTCCCCAAGCAGAGCAACAAGAGCTCTTCGAATTCCTCAAAACATTGAAAGCTAAGTTAGGGCAGGAAGGGCTGACAGTAATCGTAGCACTGCCCTGGAATGAAAACATTGATTATGAACTGGCAGCGGAGGCAGGGAACTACATCGTGCTGAAAGCAAACGCTCCTGACCAGCCCGGGCCGCTGACGCCCTACCCCGAGGCAAGAGCCGTGCTGGAGGAAGTCACCTCCCTCTTGCCTGCAGATAAGATTATCCTGGCGGTTGCAGCCGGCGGTACAGCCTGGTCCGAAGCAGGAAGCCCTGTTTCACTCTCACACAGAGAAGTCCTGGAGCTCGCCGCCCAGGAAGGGGCAAGCATCAAGTGGGATGCCAATGCCAAGGCACCTTACTT
>JAAYSR010000144.1 GCA_012518325.1 Bacillota bacterium | reverse complement strand
TGCGTGTCCTGCAGCTGCCGGCGTGGAAAGGCCTGACTCCCAATTGGGAAGGCTCAGATCTCAGGCTTGTGCTGTTCAGGGAAGAAGGGGTACAGGCTGCCCTGACTGACCAGGAGTTTTTCCAGAGCAATGTCCTGGCGGAGTACATAGACTCCTCGACGCAGGCGGTTTTTGTTGTGGGGATGCTCACCGATGCTGTGCTGGATAGAATTCTAGCCTGTGCAGTTCAAGGGGCGGACCTGACGATAGTGGTCCAGGATCCAACCTGTGTTTTCTTGAGCGAGCAGGGCTTTCGCCGTTTAGCGTCCCGGCAGGCTGTGCTGAAGGTGCTGGACTCCATTCACCTCAGTGCAGTCACCGTTAACCCCTTCAACAGCCGGTATGGCTTGGCTGATCCGCTGCGCCTGCTGGCAGATGTAGGGCGTGAGGTATACCCCATCCCTGCCTATGACTTGAATTTAGGCATTTGCTACAAGCCGGACGAGGAGGATACTGATGCAGTTCATTGATGCTGAAACCAGGCGGCAGCTAGGCTTTGACCAAATTTGGTCCCGAATCAGGCCCGTTTCCTCTCTGGGCCGCAAACGCATGCGCCAGGCTTCTGCCTTTGGCAAGGGGCAGATTGCCGAACTGGAACAGGAACTCAAGCGCCTGGAGCACATCTGCGCCTGGCTGCAGGAGGATCCCAGGGCAGCAGACAGCCTAAGTTTCCTCTTGGGTACAGTCCGGGATATTGGCGGGAGCATTGACCGCAGCCTGCAGGGGGCTGTCCTTGATGATACAGAGTTTTACGAAATCAAGAAACTGCTCGCGGCTGTTGAGAAAATCCAGGGGGAACTGGCCAGGCTGAAGTGGGACATTCTGCTGCCTGAACCTCTGGAACAGTGCCCTGCCTGCCGGGAAGCTCTGAGCATCGGCCAGGGCGGCAGGGACAGCTTTTACATCGCCGACGACTATGATGAGCAGCTGGCTGAAGCTCGCAAAGAACGTATCCGCTTGGAGAATGTCCTTGCCCGGTGCCGGGAGTCAGCGGACAGCAAGCTGATTCAGGCAGTGGGCCGCACTTTGTCCATGGATGGGAAGATCTCCCTCAGTACAGCTGAGACGGAAAAAATAGAGCGTGTGCAGGAAATAGCTGAGCTGGCCAAGGTGCAGGAAACAGAGGATATTGTCACTTTCCAGCTGGTTGAGACTGAACAAATGCGCAACGCGGGACAAGCCCTGCACAAGGCACGGGAAGAAGAGGAAAGGTTAAAGGAGCATGTTCGCAAGGGGCTTTCCCAGACGGTGGCGGAGCATGGGCCGCGGCTGAAAAGAATCTTAGAGCAGCTGGCTTATCTGGATTTTCTGCTGGCCAAGGCCAAGTTTTCGGCAGAGATCAACGGAGTCAGGCCCAAGCTTTGCACAGATTCTGCCCTGCGCATTGACTCAGGCAGGCACCTTCTGGTGGAGGAAGAAGTGCGGGAGACAGGCCGCAAGTATACTCCCCTCTCTTTGGAAATAGCCTCTGGAGTAACTCTGATCACCGGCCCGAACATGGGCGGGAAAACAGCCAGTCTAGGGACAATAGGGCTGTTGGCGGCCATGGCCCAGTATGGGCTTCTAGTGCCCGCGGGCTCCATGGAGTTCAGTCCTCGGGATTTCATCACGGCCCATCTGGCCACCGCGGAGATTCCCAAGGGTCTAAGCTCCTTTGCAGGTGAGGTGGCTTTCCTGCGGGATGCAGCGGGACGCAGCGATGCAGACGGACTGATTCTAGTTGATGAGATTGCCCACGGCACCAGCCCGGCGGAGGGGGCGGCAGTTGCCCAGGCAGTAATTGAGTACCTGACTCACAAGCAGACAATTACCGTTATTACCACCCACTTTCCGGCCCTGGCAGGTGTGCCCGGCGTTTACCATCTCCGTGTCAGGGGGCTGGACAAAAGTAAGCTTACTTCAGTGGAGGCAGATGCGCTGCAGCGCTGCATGGACTATAGG
>JAAYSR010000143.1 GCA_012518325.1 Bacillota bacterium | reverse complement strand
GGCAGATCGCCGGGCAGCACTGCATAAATGCCGCTTTCAAACAGGATGGCTTGTCCCTTGACATCTACCTGAGCAGTTTCCAGATGGATATGCTTAATTTCTTCAATAACGAGAGGCGTCAAAGTCAGTGACACCAGGGAGGCAATGCGGTCACCGGCCCTCAACGCCCGTTTGCCCTGGAGGTCAGCGCCAATTTCCCGGACAGTGCCGATAAACATTCCGCCTGATCCGGTCACGGGATTATGGTGCTTGCCCCTGCGGGCTACAATTCCCTGCATGATTTGGGCAATGCGCTCCTTGTCATCCCCCGCCTCTTGCCGAATCTGAGTGAAGCTTGCCGAATCTATGTTCAGCGTCTCCACGTCGACGAGGATTTCGTTAGTTTTGATTTCCATATTGTTATCAAGACGCTCCGCTCCCTGCGGCAGAGACCCTAGCGGTTCCAGCACACGATGGGTGCCAAATGGACAGGCTCTAGTCACCGGCATACTCCCCTTTACGAATTTCATGTGAATTGTTTTACAGTTTCTTTAATAATAACACATACCCATCCACTTTTGAAGTAGCGCTTCAAAAATGAATGGGTACATCTAACAAACTTGATCAACGCCGCTGCAGCAGTGAGACAACTGCCTGGCAGGCTATGCCTTCCTCACGTCCCACAAAGCCCAGGCCTTCTGTGGTGGTGGCTTTAATATTAATTTGACTTTCCGCAATGTCCAGCACCTGGGCAAGCTTTGCCCTCATGGGACCTTTCCAAGGGGCTAGTCTAGGTTTCTGCGCCATGACGGTAATGTCCAGATTGCCAATGACAAACTGCTCCTGATCCATGATGGCCGCTACTTCTTCTAGAAGGACAATGCTGGAGATGCCCTTGTATTTTTCGTCGGTATCAGGGAAAAGCTCGCCGATGTCCCCGCGTCCCATCGCGCCTAAAATAGCGTCCATCACAGTGTGGGTGACTGCATCGGCGTCAGAGTGCCCCAAGAGCCCTTTGTGGTAAGGAATCTCAACGCCCCCGAGAATCAGAGGTCTCCCCTCAACCAGGCGATGGACATCATAGCCGAATCCCACCGCCACTTTTTCCCTTTGCGGCAAATCCTCCCGGGTGGTAATTTTGATATTGGCATAATCTCCTTCCACAATGTGGACAGGATGGCCCAGGGCTTCTACAACACCGCAGTCGTCAGTGGCTGCAATTCCTTGGCTCTGAGCATGCTCATAAGCTTGTAACACCAGCTTGTAGTCGAAAATCTGCGGCGTCTGCACAGCCCACAGCTCCGACCTTGCAGGCGTATCTACCACAACACCGTCCTGCACCCTCTTGATTGTGTCTGTGACCCGCACCGCGATCCCTACTGCCCGGTGTTCCTGCACTGTCTCCAAGCCGCGGCGGACCAGTTCCTGCGTGATAAAGGGCCTTGCGCCGTCGTGGATGACCGCCCATTCTGTGTCAGGGGCTAGAGCTTTCAGCCCCAGATATACGCTGTCCTGCCGCTCGGCACCTCCTAAGACAACCTTAGCTTTCTTTCCTCCTGCCGTTTCCTGCACCAGCTGTTCTATCCTGGCCTGGTCTTCTGCCCTTGTTACCACAACCAGCTCCGCAACTTCCTCCATGGATGCGAAGCAGGCCAGGCTGTGGGCCAAAACCGGCCTTCCATCCAGGGGCAGGAGCACTTTGTTCTCCTGGATTCCCATACGTGTGCCTGATCCTGCTGCCGCTACCACTACCCCAACTTTCAATCGCGCCAACTCCTTTTAGCCGCTGTAATAAAAAGGAGGCCCGATGTGCATTCGCATCAGGCCCCTGCCATCCTATGAACTTATAATGCCCGCTCCATAGCTTTAGGTTTTGCGAAAATCATGCGGCCGGCTGCTGTCTGCAGCACACTTGTCACCAACACAGTGACTGTCTGCCCGATAAACCGGCGGCCTGAATCGACTACGATCATGGTGCCGTCATCTAAGTATCCTACACCCTGCCCCTGTTCCTTGCCGTCCTTGATCACCTGGACTTTAAGTTCTTCACCGGGCAGTACAACCGGTTTTACAGAATTCGCAAGTTCGTTGATATTAAGTACAGGCACGCCCTGCAACTCACAGACCTTGTTTAAGTTGTAATCATTGGTGACGACTTTGCCGCCCATATCCTTAGCCAGCTTGACGAGCTTTGTATCCACCTCGTTAATATCGCCATAGTCCTGTTCCACGATGCGAACGCTGGTGTAGGGCTCCTTTTGAATTTTGTTGAGGATATCCAGCCCCCTCCGGCCCCGATTGCGCTTCAGCACATCGGAAGAGTCCGCTATATGCTGGAGCTCCTCCAAAACGAAGCCGGGGACAATCAGTTCACCCTCAAGGAACCCAGACTTGGTAATATCTGCTATGCGGCCGTCAATAATTACGCTCGTATCAAGGATCTTTGGACTGATTTCCAGAGCAGCAGCTCTGGTCCTTCCACCCCCGCGGTCTGAACGAAGAAATACTTCGGGCAAGTCATCTGTCTTTCTAAGCCCGACCATTAGACCAAAATATCCCAATATAACTCCGAGAATGATGGGGAGATAGTCGCCCACATAGGGGATTCGCAGTAAAGGAATAGATATGATCAAAGCAATAACCCAGCCGCTCACCAGGCCGATCATACCCCCAACCAGTTCGTGAGTGGGTGTTTTCAGCAAAATCTGAGTTGCCCGCTTACTTCCCCGTTTGAGACCCTGCACAATGGGTGGACCAACTGCAACACCGACTAAAAAACCAACAATGATAAACAGACCAACTGTATAAGTTTCATCGAAGAATCCAGCCATTGCGCCCGAGTTTAAAAGAAGCAACGCCCCGGAATAGCCCAAGGCCGCGCCAATGGCAGCAAACACAATCCTGACGAATATGACCAAACTTCGCTTCACCTCCCACTGTTATAAATGCATGCGACAGTTTGCTCGTTCCGGTTACAGTATTTCCTGTTTTCGCTTAGGTATTCTTTTTTAGCCTAAAATGTTCACCTGCCCAATGATCGTCGTCCCTTCAGCCACCTCCCTACGATTCGAAAAATCCGGCAATTTTCTCTACAATTTCCTCTTCCGTAGAATTCTCAGCGATCACAAGCTCGCTAAGGAGTATTTGCCGGGCATTTTCCAACATTTTTCTTTCGCCTGTGGATAGACCTTTCTCGTTCTCCCTAATTGTGAGGTTGCGTACAACCTCGGCTACCTCGAGAATGTCTCCACTTTTTATCTTTTCCATATTAGCTCTGTAACGACGGTTCCAGTTCGATGACATGGCCGTCTGCTCGCCTTGTAAAATCTGATAGACACGCTGAACTGTTTCGTCGCTGCTGATTTGGCGAAGACCGAGCTCTTCCACAGATTTAAGGGGTATCATCACTTTCATGTCCCCTATAGGTAAGGCCATAATGTAGTATTCCTGCTTTTCGCCGAGCACTTCGCGCTCTTCTATGGCCACAATGACTCCTGCGCCGTGCATGGGGTAAACAACATGATCCCCCACGTTATACATCGTTCATCCTCCTTTATTAAAACGAAGATCCTTACAATAAATTTACCACTTTGTGACCTCAAAGTCAAACGGGGCCGTTGCTGAGACTGCCGTTCACAGGTTGACAATCGTTTTTCAAAAGACTTATAATGAAACCAGGCTGGATGTTTCACAGAGTGAAACTCCAGGCTGAGTGCGGGGCATTCAGCCATTGACCAACTTCAGGTGGCGAGAGGACGTGACCAGAATGACGAAGCCAGCTAACACATGTCATGATTTCCAAGCTAATGTGCGAGAAAACCTTGTGCGTCATTACAGCATCCTGGACATAGCTTCGAAGTTTCAAGAAACCAACGCCCGCGTCAACAGGGCTCTTTTCCGGGCTGTAACTGACTGCGGCTGCATCACTATCAACGCCTCAAAACAGGTCCTGCCCGATGACTGCTCCTTTGAAGATGTACGCAACCATATTCAGTCGCATCTCACAGGACAGCTCTGCGAAAACTGCAGGGAGGTTTTGGAAGCTGAGATGGGTCAGAATCTGTTTTATTTAACCGGCATGTGCAACGCCCTTGGGCTGAGTCTGAACGAAATTATCGTCAAGGAGAGCCAAAGGATCAATACCCTAGGAATCTTCCATCTTCGCTAAATGTGACTGTCCACCAAGACCTGTTCACGTATGCGCCGCAACCCTTCTTTGATTGCTTTCGCACGAACCTCGCCAATACCTTCTACATCATCCAGTTCTTCAATGGTGGCATCCATAACGGTGGACAGATCATTGAAGGTTTTCACCAAGTTTTCAATTACGGGCATGGGCAGGCGGGGTATCTTAGCCAAGACACGATATCCCCTGGAAGCTACAGCCTGATCAAGGCTGGTCATGCTGCCCCCGTAACCAAGTGCCCTGGAAATTGAACCTAAGTTGAGCAAATCATCCGAATCCATTTCCTCCAACTGGCTCCAGCCTTCATAAAGGTCATCGCCTATGTAGTAATCCTTAAACACCAGGAGCCCTTCATCCTTAGTATCAGCCATGAGCTCCTCGAGCTGCATTTTCACCAAGCGTCCTTCTGATCCAAGCTGGATTACATACCTTTCGATTTCCCAGGCAATTTTGCTCACCATCTGGCTGCGCTGCAAAACAGTTGCCACATCGGTGAGGGTAACCAGATCCTCGAATTCCAGCGCGCTCAGATTCGTCAGGGACTGTAAAAAGACACTGCGGTATTTCTCCAGGGTAGACAGGGCCTGGTTGGCCTTGGCCAGCATCACACTTACTTCACGAATGACATATTTCCAATTTCCCCGATAAATGGTAATGATATTCCTGCGCTGGGATATGGAAATCACGAGCTGCCCAGTTTGCTTGGCAACCCGTTCCGCGGTCTTGTGGCGCGTACCCGTTTCGAAGCTGGGAATCATACTGTCGGGAACCAGCTGAGTGTTGGCATAGAGTATTCTCTTGCCGTCGCTGGACAGCACAATAGCTCCATCCATCTTGGCCAGTTCATACAGGGAGCCGGGATGCATCTCAGCGTCGATGTAAAACCCTCCGTTTACCAGCTCCAACACTTCTGGAGTGTCTCCCACGACAATCAAACCGCCTGTTTTTGCCTTCAAGATGCTCTCCAGCCCCTCATAGAGCTGGGTGCCAGGCGCTACCATCTTCAGGTGTTCATAAATCATATCGTCCTCACGCATGAACTCACCTTCTCACCGCTATTTTCAAAGCTTCTTGTATAGTGCTTACACCATGAACCCGAATCGGCTCATTTCCTTGAACATTGCTCTTAGGAATTATGCAACTCTCAAAGCCAAGGCGGTGAAGCTCCTTCAGGCGCTGATCCACTCCTCTTACAGCTCTGATCTCTCCCGACAGCCCAACCTCTCCTACAACTGCGCAAAGCGGATCGACACTTACACCTGACACACTGCTGGCCACTGCAACCGCCATGCCCAGATCCAGGGCGGGCTCCTGCAGCCTTAGGCCCCCGGCAATATTCAAAAACACATCCTGCGTCTGCAAGGGATAGCCTTGCCGTTTTTCCAGCACTGCCAGGACTATGGTGAATCGTTGGTAATCAACTCCGGTAGTCTGCCGGCGGGGGGTGCCCCCATAGGGGGCTGGGGCCGCCAGCGCCTGCACCTCCACCAGCAAGGGGCGGGTTCCCTCCATATAAGGGACCACCACTGAACCGGGGCTGTTTTCGGGACGCTGCGACAGCAAAAACTGTGAAGGGTTGGCCACCGGAATCAGGCCTTTTCCACCCATTTCGAAGATGGCGATCTCGTGGGTTGAGCCGAAGCGATTCTTCACGGAGCGGATAATGCGAAATGATGTGTGCACTTCTCCTTCGAAATACAATACGAAATCCACGGCATGTTCTAGTACTTTAGGACCTGCTAAACTGCCGCCCTTGGTAACATGTCCAACAAGCAGGATCGAAATGTCGCTGCCCTTGGCCACCTGCAGGAAGCGCCCAGTGGACTCCCGCACCTGCCCCACACTGCCGGGAGGGGAGGCGACCTCATTAACATACATCGTCTGGATCGAATCCACGATAACCAGGACCGGCTGTTCGCTCTCAATAACCTCACAAATCGCAGCAGTGTCAGCCTCGCTGAGAACAATGAGTTCCTCAGCTACAGCGTCGAGGCGCACCGCCCTCAACTTGAGCTGGGCTAAGGACTCCTCTCCGGTTACGTAAAGAACTTTGCCGCGGCTGCGCGCCACAGCGCTGGCCACCTGCAGAAGCAAAGTGGACTTGCCGATTCCGGGATCGCCCCCGATCAGGCCTAGACAGCCCGGAACCAGGCCGCCGCCGAGAACCCTATCCAGTTCCTCGATGCCGGTGCTGAACCGTGATTCCCCCCGATCTTCGATCTTGGTCAATGGCAAAGGCTTGCTCTTCGTCACCCAGGTGCGGGTTTGCTTCCCTGCGGGCTGGACTGTCTCTTCTACGAAAGTGTTCCATTCCTGGCAGGAAGGGCATTTTCCCATCCAGCGGGGGCTCTCCGCTCCGCAAGCCTGACAGACAAATACTACCGTTTTCTTAGCCACAGAGTACCCTTTCTTTGTTCCAAATTTTCCTACACTTCTATTATACCATCAGAAAAAGGAGTGCACAACTGCTTATGAAGCGGATCTGCACCCCTCGTCCCCAGATTTTACTCGATCCGCAGGTTTCCGCTAATAGAAAACGAATTCCCCTTCTTTGGAATCAACCGTTATAGTGCCTCCCTCGCCGAAGGTGCCCTTGAGAATTTCTTCTGCCAGCGGATTTTCTATATACCTTTGAATCGCTCTGCGCAAAGGTCTGGCCCCGAAGTCGGGATCGAAGCCCTTGTTGGTTAAGAGCTCTTTGGCCTGATCCGTGATGGTCAGGGTTATATCCATCTCCTCGAGCTGCTGGCGCAGCTCCTTGACCATGATCTCAACGATTTGGCCGATATGGACTTTATTCAGGGCATGGAAGACCACAACTTCATCTACCCGGTTGAGAAACTCCGGACGGAAGGACTTCTTAAGCTCATCTGTGACTTTGCTCTTCATCGCTTCATAGTCGTGGCGTTCATCCACAACCGTCCTGAAGCCTATGCCCGAGTCACGCTGAATTTGCTGGGCCCCTACGTTGGAGGTCATCACAATCACCGTATTGCGAAAGTCCACAACCCGGCCTTTGGCATCTGTGAGCCTGCCGTCTTCGAGGACCTGGAGCAGGATGTTAAAGACCTCTGGATGGGCCTTTTCTATCTCATCAAACAATACAATGGAATAAGGTTTTCTGCGGACCTCCTCCGTGAGCTGGCCTCCCTCCTCATAGCCGACATAGCCGGGAGGCGAACCAACAAGGCGTGCCACAGCATGGCGCTCCATGTATTCGGACATGTCCAGGCGCACCATGGCATCTTCATCGCCAAAGAGCGCTTCAGCCAACGCTCTGGCCAGCTCAGTCTTGCCAACGCCTGTGGGTCCCAGGAAAATAAAGGAACCGATGGGCCGTTTGGGGTCCTTCAGCCCTGCATGAGCCCTGCGGACAGCCTGGGATACTGCTCCGATAGCCTCATCCTGGCCAATCACCCGTTCATGGAGGATTTCTTCCAGCTTGAGGAGGCGCTCAGCATCTTCCTCGGTAATGTCCGTCACTGGTATACCGGTCCAGCCAGCCACCACCGCAGCTATATCCTCCGCAGTCACTACAGCCTCGATGCGGCCTTGGCTCTTGCGCCATTCGTTGCGCTTAGCCTCCAGCTCCTCCTGGAGCTTCTGCTCTTGATCCCTGAGGCTCGCAGCCTGTTCAAACTCTTCGTTCTTAATGGCAGACTCCTTCTCAATGGCAATTTCCTCAATCTTTGCCTCAAGTTCCTTGAGCTCCGGAGGGGCCACAAGGCCTGCCAGCCTTACCCGGGACCCTGCCTCATCCATCAGATCAATTGCCTTGTCGGGCAGGAAGCGATCTGAGATGTAGCGGTCGCTTAAGCGGGCGGCAGCCACAATCGATTCGTCGTTGATCTTCACTCTGTGATGCGCTTCGTAGCGGTCCCTGAGACCCCTGAGGATCTCAATGGTCTCCTCCACTGTCGGCTCATCAACCATAACCGGCTGAAACCGCCGCTCCAAGGCAGCATCCTTTTCCACATATTTCTGATACTCGTCCAAAGTGGTGGCGCCAATAGCCTGCAGTTCACCCCTGGCCAGGGCAGGCTTGAGAATGTTTGCCGCATCAATGGCGCCCTCCGCGGCCCCCGCTCCGATAATTGTATGCATTTCATCAATGAAGAGAATCACATCCCCCGCGTCGCGAATCTCTTCCATCACCTTCTTCAAACGGTCTTCAAACTCGCCGCGGAATTTGGACCCGGCAACCAGGCTGCCCAGATCCAGCGTCACTACCCGCTTGCTGCTCAAAGTCTCCGGCACATCATTGTTGATAATTTTTAGAGCCAGGCCTTCGGCGATGGCTGTCTTGCCAACCCCCGGCTCGCCAATGAGGACCGGGTTGTTCTTGGTCCGGCGGCTGAGAATCTGAATCACCCGCTGGATCTCTTTATCACGCCCTATGACAGGGTCGAGTTTGCCTTCCTGGGCCAAAGCGGTTAAGTCACGGCCAAACTGGTCCAAGGTTGGGGTCTTCTTCTGGCGCGGAGCCTGTGTCTTGCCCTGGCCGCCGCTCCCAAGCTGACTGGTAACCTGGGCCCTCACTTTCTCGAGGTCGGCACCTAGATTGGTCAGAACCTGGGCCGCTACTCCCTCACCTTCCCGGATCAAACCAAGCAGAAGATGCTCAGTACCGATATAGGTGTGCCCGAGGCGCCTTGCCTCATCAAAGGCCAGCTCCAAGACACGCTTGGAGCGCGGCGTAAACCCGATTTGACCCTGGGTGGGCTGACCGCCCCGGCCAATAATCCTCTCCACTTCTCCCCTGACTTGATCAATGCTGATTCCCATGGATAACAGGGAACGGGCTGCCACGTCTTCTCCTTCGGCAATAAGGCCCAGGAGAATATGCTCTGTTCCTACCACACTATGGCCCAAGCGCCTTGCTTCTTCTTGCGACAGAACAATTACGCGCTGGGCTCGCTCTGTAAAACGTCCAAACATATTTACACCTTCCTTCAGTTAGGATTTACTCCGCAGTGTATCCCGAATTAAGCTGGCTCGCAAACGATCCCTTTCCTGCACAGGAAGCTCCTGACCCATCATTTTCTGCAAATGGGCTGAGCGGATCTGAACCATTAACTGCTTCAGAAGCTCACGATCACTAAGCTCTATCACGCCAAGGTCTACGCCAAGTTTCAGGTCTGACAAAAGTTCCATCGCTTCCAGACTGGTTATGGTCCGTGCATTGCTTAAAATCCCATAAGAGCGGAAAAGCCAGTCTTCTGTTTCTAATCTGCGATCCTCTTCCAGTAAATACTCCCTCGCCTGGCGCTCGCTGTGGAGGATCTGATCGGTAAAGCGTGCCAAATGTTCAATTGTCTCCTCTTCGCTTTGGCCGAGGGTGATCTGATTGGACAGCTGGAAAACGTTGCCCCGCACATCGCTGCCTTCTCCGTACAGCCCCCGCACCGTCAAGCCGAACTTAGAGACTGCGCCCAGCACTTCCTGGACTTTCTTCAGCCTCCGCAGCGCGGGCAGATGAAACATGACCGATGCCCTCAGTGCGGTACCTACATTGGTCGGGCAGGAAGTCAGGTAGCCGGTCTGCATATCAAAGGCAAAATCCAAATGCTCCTCCAGCAGGTCGTCAATTTTTGTTGCCAGCTGCCATGCCGCCTCAGTCTGCAGGCCGGGTTTCAGCACCTGAATGCGCAAATGATCCTCTTCGTTGACCATGATGCTGACATTGGAAGTGTCATTCAGGATAACCGCTTTATGCTGGGGATTCTGTATGTGGCTCGGGCTGATCAAGTGCTCTTCAGCCAAGATCTGCCGGTCTAAAGTGTCCATTGTCCCCATTTCCAAATAGGTAAAGCTGCCAAGTGACTGCAGGCGGGGGACAACGTTCTCAACCTGCTGCAGAACCTCCCTCAGCTGATCACGGCTTGCCGCCTCGGGAAAGGGAATTCCCTGAAGGTTTCTGGCCAAGCGGCAGCGGGTTCCGAGAACAATGTCACCCTCGGGCCCTCCCTGTTTCATCCAGGAAGCTATATTCTTCATACGCCCTCGCCCCCTGCCAGCTGTTTCTCTAGCATGTGAAGCTCATCGCGGTACTTGGCCGCCTGCTCATACTTCTCCAGCCGTACACATTCCTGCAGGCGCCTGCGGAGCTCTTCAATCTGCCTTGCGATCCGCGCCTTGGGATATCCCCGGGCCGGGACTTTCCCCATATGGGTGCTGGACCCATGCAGCCTGCGCAACACTGGACTTAACTCATCCTTGAAGACTTCATAGCAGCTGCTGCAGCCAAAGCGGCCGGTTTTCTGCACATCGAGGATGGTCCGCCCGCAGGTCGGACACTGTTTCAGCTGCTGACTCGGGCTTAGGCTCTGACCTACATTTCCGGTCTGGAACATACTGGACAGCAAGTGCTGCAAATTGAAGCCGGTGCTGAAACTGGTGTACCCCTGGGCACACGCCTGACAGAGACGCAGCTCTGTCTTGTTGTTATTTTCAATTTGCACAAACTTCACCGTGGCCTCATGCTGCCCGCATTTCTCGCATAACATTTGAGTATCACCGACCTCTCACGATTTAGACTCAATGATAAAAAACAAAAGTGAACGGACTAAGCTTGCCCGCAATAGATTTCTGCCCTGGCCGATTTTGCCGGCTTCCTGCTGGACAATGCCCCGGATCAGCCGCAGCTCCCGTGGGGATATTATCTGATGATCCTTGAGGTGGACCAGAATATTGTCCATTTGCTTTTCAGTAAGCTCAGAGCCAATGCTCTGCAGCAGCCGCACCGCATGGGCGTAGTCATCTTCAACCTGTACACGGCCTATGCGAATATACCCGCCGCCGCCCCGCCTGCTCTCCACGATATAACCCCGCTCAAGGGTGAAACGGGTGGATAATACATAGTTGATCTGCGACGGCACGCAGGAAAAGTCATCGGCCATTTGGGCGCGGCTCAGCTCAACGCTGTTTGTTCCGCTGCTTCTCAGCATCTTCTTAATGTAAGCTTCTATGTGATCCGCTAAGCTGCTCATCTTGGCACCCGCCTTCCTTTGACTATTACTGACCTTAGTTCAATTATAGCACATAGGCAAACCCACTATGCAAGTTTCCGGATTATGGTCAGGGAACGTCAGATCGCTGCTTTTCGCCCGTTTTCTATCTTTATGGAAAAAAACCGCCCCATTTCGCCTATTTGCTCCATTCCTTGCATAGAGATTCTGGGGAGGGATAGCATGATCAACTACGTCTGGTTTTTTATGATCCTCAGCGGTGTTATTACAGCGGCAAGCAAGGGGCAGATCCACCTGGTGACTGAAGGGGTCTTGAAAGGCAGCGAACAGGCGGTGGCGGTGTCGCTGGGCCTGATTGGCATAATCGCTTTTTGGTCGGGTGTGATGCAGATCGCCCAGGATGCCGGTTTAATGGAAGCGGTTGCCAAGGCCTTGGGGCCTCTGGTTCGCAGACTGTTCCCCGGGGTTCCAGGCGATCACCCCGCCATGGGTGCGTTGCTCCTGGCCATGAGCGCCAACATTCTGGGCCTGGGCAACGCCTGCACTCCCCTGGGCCTGAAAGCCATGGCCCATCTCCAAGAACTGAACGCTGAAAAGAAAAGGGCCTCCGATGCCATGTGCACCTTTATGGCAATCACATCTTCCAGCCTGACCATAATACCCACTACCATCATTGCTTTGCGGGCCGCGCACGGTTCCTCTGCGCCCACTGAGATCATAGGCCCCATAGTTTTTGCCACAGCCTGCTCCACATTAGCTGCCGTTACAGCCGACAGGCTGTTCAGGCATTTCTCTCCGGGTCGCCGCTAAAGTAAAGGAGGTGCAGATGATGGTCGTTGCTGTTCAGGCCCTTTCACGCTGGGCCGTACCCCTGCTGCTCCTGGGCATAACCACCCTGGGACTGTCCAGGCGGGTGGCGATCTACGAGAGTTTTGTGGAAGGGGCTAAGGAAGGATGGCAGACTGCTGTGCGTATACTCCCCTATCTAGTCGGCATGCTGGTTGCCATCCAAGTGTTCCAGCATTCCGGTGCACTGGACCGGCTGATCAGCGTGATCAGCCCCCTCACCAACTGGCTTGGCCTTCCCAAGGAAGTGCTGCCCCTGGCGTTGATGCGCCCTATCTCAGGTTCTGGGTCCCTGGC
>JAAYSR010000142.1 GCA_012518325.1 Bacillota bacterium | reverse complement strand
GTGGATCAGATCCTCGCACTGCCGGAAGGTACACGCATTCAAATCCTGGCTCCGGTGGTCAGGGGGAGAAAGGGAGAACACAAAAGGGTAATTGAAACAATTGCCAAGGACGGATTTATACGGATCAGAGTCGACGGGGAGCTCCGCGAAGTCAGTGATGAGCTGAACTTGGACAAGAACAAAAAGCACAGCATTGAGATTGTTGTGGACCGTCTGGTTGTCAGGCCTGATCTTGCCGGTCGCCTGGCAGATTCGGTGCAGATGGCCCTCAAGTACGGCGAAGGTATTAGCTTTGTGGATGTCATCGGCGGAGAGGAGCTCATGTTCAGTGAGAAGTTCTCCTGCATTGACTGCGGCATTTCCATGGAGGAGCTTGCGCCGCGCATGTTTTCCTTCAACAGCCCCTTTGGCGCCTGCCCAGGCTGTGAAGGCCTGGGAACCAAGCAGGAACTGGATCCGGATCTGATGCTGGATCTGGATTTATCCATAGACGACGGCGGCCTGATTCCGTGGCGCAACAGCAAGAGCCGCTGGAGAACCGCTATTTTAGAAAAGGTTTGTGAAACGTACGGGATTGACACCAAGGTTCCTTTAAAGGAGCTGCCCGGAGATCAGCTGAACATTATCCTCTATGGGCTTGGTGATGAACTGATCAGTTTTTACTATACGAACGTTGCCGGACGGGAGAGGATGTATGAGTCCACCTTTGACGGTTTGATCGGCTTTTTGAGAAGGCGCTATCTGGAGAGCACCTCCGAGTGGGTCAGGCAGGATGTGGAGCAGTATATGAGCATTCGCACCTGCAACGAATGCAATGGCAAGCGCCTCCGCCCGGAGATTCTTGGCGTGACGGTGGGCGGCAAGAATATTATGGAGGTCACGGATTTCTCCATTCAGGAGTGCCTGGACTTCTTTGCGTCCCTGCAGCTGACGCCCAGGGAAGAGTTCATTGCGCGGCAGATTGTCAAGGAAATTCGGGAACGCCTCAGCTTTCTGGTTAATGTAGGCCTGGACTATCTGGCCCTCAGCCGGGCGTCTGCAACACTCTCAGGGGGAGAGGCACAGCGTATACGGCTGGCGACCCAGGTTGGCTCAAGGCTGATGGGGGTTCTGTACATCCTGGACGAGCCCAGCATCGGCCTGCATCAGCGGGACAACGGCAAGCTTTTGCAGTCGCTAAAAGAGTTAAGAGACTTAGGCAACACATTAATAGTAGTTGAGCATGATGAAGAGACGATGGCGGAGGCCGACTGGATTATCGACATGGGCCCCGGCGCAGGCAGCCATGGCGGGGAAGTGGTTGCGGCAGGACCCTGGGAGGACATCTGTGCAGAACCTGAGTCTATCACCGGTCAATACCTGAAGGGGGACAGGGTGATCAGAGTTCCTAGAAAGCGCCGCCGGCCCAACGGCAACTGGCTGACGATCAGGGGAGCTAGGGAGAACAATTTGAAGAACCTGGATGTAAAGATTCCCTTGGGAGTGTTTGTAGCAGTTACCGGGGTTTCCGGCTCCGGCAAGAGCACCCTGGTCAATGAAATCCTCTATAAGAAACTGAGCCAGGTTATGTACGGTTCCCGTGCCAAGCCCGGCGAGCACGATGCTGTTGAAGGTCTGGAACACATTGACAAAGTGATTGAAATTGACCAATCGCCAATCGGAAGAACGCCGAGATCAAATCCAGCCACCTATACTGGCGCCTTCGACGGGATCCGGGAGCTCTTCGCCATGACTAACGAAGCGAAAATGCGCGGTTACAGCAAGGGCCGCTTCAGCTTCAATGTCAAGGGAGGACGCTGTGAGGCCTGCAAGGGTGACGGCATTATCAAAATCGAAATGCACTTTCTGCCCGATGTCTACGTACCCTGCGAGGTCTGCAAGGGCAGACGCTACGGCAGGGAAACGCTGGAAGTAAAGTACAAGGGCAAGTCCATCGCTGATGTCCTGGATATGCAGGTGGAAGAGGCGGTAGAGTTCTTCAAGAACGTTCCCAAGATCCATCGCCGCATGCAGACCCTGTACGATGTGGGTTTAGGCTATATTAAACTTGGTCAGCCGGCTACCCAGCTCTCCGGCGGAGAAGCACAGCGGGTCAAGCTGGCAACAGAACTGAGCCGCAGGAGCAACGGCAAGACTTTGTATCTCTTGGATGAACCCACAACCGGGCTCCACTTTGAAGATATCCGCAAGCTGCTGACAGTGTTGGAGCGGCTTGTGGACGCGGGAGATACTGTGCTTGTCATTGAACACAATCTTGATGTGATCAAGACCGCGGACTATGTCATCGATTTAGGGCCTGAAGGGGGTCACCGCGGCGGAATGATCGTGGCCCAGGGCACGCCGGAAGAAGTGGCTGAGGTTCCGGAATCCTATACAGGACAGTATTTGAAAAAAGTGCTCAATGATGAACGGCTGCTAAGGAGGAATCGGGAGTGAACTCCGTGGATCTCCAGCATAAACTGGCCAACCTGCCTGCTTCGCCAGGTGTCTATGTTATGCTTAACGAGGTCGGCGAGGTAATCTATGTAGGCAAGGCTGTTAATCTGCGCAACCGGGTGCGATCTTACTTTCAAAAGTCTCAGGCTCATCCCATTAAGGTGCAAATGCTCGTGGAAAATATTGCCGATTTCGAGTACATTGTCACCGATTCTGAAGTGGAAGCCCTGATCTTAGAAAACAACCTGATCAAGAAGCACGCTCCCCGTTACAATGTGCGTCTGAAGGATGACAAGACCTACCCGTATATCAAAGTGACGGTCCAGGAGGATTTCCCCCGGGTGCTGATGGTGCGCAAACGCCTTAAGGACGGAGCCCGCTATTTCGGCCCCTACACAGATGTGACAGTGGTCAAAAAGACGCTGTCTTTCCTGCGCACCCTGTTTCCGGTTCGCACCTGCAACAAGGTGATTGAGGAAGGCGGGCAGGGGCGCCCCTGTTTGAATTACCACATCGGGCGCTGCCTGGGCCCCTGTGCCGGCCTGGTCAGCAAGGAAAAGTACGGGGAGATGATCGGCGAGGTGATCATGTTCCTGGAGGGCCGCATTGATCGACTCATACCGGATCTGACCAGGAAAATGCATGAAGCTGCAGCCAAGCTTGAGTATGAGAAAGCCGCCCGATTCCGCAATCAGATTCGGGGTCTGCAAACCTTGGCTGAGAAGCAGAAAATCGTAGCCGACCATGCCGAGGATCAGGACTACGTAGGTTATGCCCGCTATGGTGAACTAGCATGTGTACAGGTGTTTTTTGTACGTTCAGGCAAGCTGATTGGGCGGGACCACTTCCTTCTGGAATGCGCAGCGGACGAAGAGGAGTCGGAAATACTCCGGGCATTTCTGCAGCAGTACTATGAAGAGGCCTCTTATGTACCTCGTGAAGTGCTTACACCTGTTCCCCTCCCTGAACCGGAGGTTCTCGAAGGCTGGCTGGGATCCCTTCGAGGCCGGCGGGTGTACTTGCGCACGCCGCAGCGCGGCGCCAAGAAGCAGCTATTGGATCTGGCGATGAAAAATGCCCAGATCGTCCTGGATGAAACCCGGACACACAGCACCTTTAAGCAAAGGGCAATTGAACGGGCTATGCAGGATCTGCAGGAGCTTACAGACCTGCCTGAGCCGCCTGAGCGCATCGAAGCCTTTGACATCTCAAATTTGCAGGGCACCAATGTGGTTGCTTCCCTCGTAGTTTGGGAAAACGGAGACTTTAAGACCTCTGACTACCGCAGGTTTAGGATTCGGGGTGTGGAGGGTTCTCCTAACGACTATGCTGCGATGCGGGAGGCTGTCTGCCGCAGGTTCAGGAGGGGACTGCAGGAGCAGGCTGAAGGGACAGCAGAACAGAAATTCTCGCACTTTCCCGATTTGATTCTAATTGATGGGGGGAAGGGCCAGCTTGGAGTGGCCCTGGAAGTCAGGGACGAACTGGGCCTGATTATGCCTTTCCTTTCTTTAGCCGAAAAAAGGGAAGAGATCTTCCTGGAGGGGAGATCACAGCCTGTGATCCTGCCCAATGACTCGCCCGGCCTGCTTTTATTGCGTAAGATTCGAGATGAAGCACATCGCTTTGCCCTCACCTATCACCGCAATTTGCGGGGGAGGGCTGCCAGGGGCTCCGTCCTCGACGGCATTCCCGGTGTCGGACCAAAGCGCAAAAAGGCCCTGATCAGGCATTTTGGCACCATCAAGAAGGTTCGCTCAGCCACACCGGAGGAGCTGATGGAAGTGGAAGGCATCAGCGCCAAACTGGCAGAAGAGATCTATCAGTATTTGAAACAGGACTAATCGTCCAAATGTACAGATACCTAAGTGCAGAAAAACTGAGGCCCCGATGCGGGGCCTCAGTCGTTGCGGGCAAATAGCTGAACTAGAATTCCCGGGTCACACCCAGATTGATGCTCACCGATGATCCCTTGGTTTGCCCGGTGTCTTCGTACTTGGGAACACTGAACGTATTGCCCAGAAGACTTAAGTGGGCACTGAACTCTTCGGAGAAGTCGTAATTAAGCTCCAGTTTATAGGCAAAGGCAGAACCAGATGCGTCTACATGCTTGGTGAGGCCGGGGAGGGTGTGGGACCACTTTGCCCAGGGATTGGCAATGACTGTAGCTGAGGTCCACAGCTCATCAGTAATTTCGATATCCATAACGACTTGGCCGGTAAAACCGTGGCCGGTGAAGGTATTATGTTCATCGCCGGTCACAGGCAGCTTGGCCGAAACCAGGTTATAGCCTATACCGCCGTATACCTTCAACATATCCTCTTCCAGGAAGAGATAGCTTACACCGGCATGGGCCAGATGCCTGCTCGAGCTGAAGCCCTGCAGACCAAGGCTGCCTTGGTATAAAGCTGAAATCAGTACGTCCTCATAGGGGTATCTAGCCCAGAGACTGCTGGACCACTCTGTGCTGGAGGTCCCCTTCTCGCCTAGAATCTGTGAGTACCGGGCTTGTCCGTAGCCCAGCTGGACTCCGGCCAAAAGTTCTGCAGACGCACTTTGAGTTAATGCAGCGATCAATATGCAGCACAAGACCAAGACAGGCAAACCATGTACTTTTTTCTTACGCATATCAGCAGGCCTCCTTGATGGCTTTTAACACGATTCTAATTCGAGGTTAAGGCACCTAATACCTGCTTGTCCAGGAAGGTTTTGCACTCTCTTTCGAGAACTGTTTAACAAACTTCATTGGAGGGCAGATATCGTGAAAAAACCAATCTTGTTTTTTGTCGCGCTGTGCATTCTCTTTGTTTCAATAAACTTCGCGGCTAGGGCTGTATCGTTTGAGGGTGATGCCAGCTACCTGTTGAGTGCTGGAGGGTCAAAACAGCGGGGTTTTGCCGCCCATGCCATGATCGAACTAATAGACCACTTCTTCGTGGACGGATCATTCCTGACCACTAACTCGAAAACAGACAGCGATGGCGACAACGGCGGGTCGGCAGGTGAAAGCCGCAGTCTGCTCAGTGTCGGGGGGTTGTATCGCCCTGTCAACGATGGCGATTTAAAGGTTTTTGTCGGAGGGGGCTTTCTCAGGTTAACCACAAAAACGGGCGACGCTGATCCCCTCGCTGGACAAGGCATTTACGGGAAGTTTGGCTTTAAGTTCCTGCCTATGCCCAAACTGTCGCTGACAGCAGATGTAAGCTTTGCTCCCAAGTATCAAGGAGCGGCTGCAAATACGTCGGGGAGTCTGATCTCCGCAAGGGCAACCGCGACATACGAAATTATCGCCGGATTGGGCCTCCAAGGAACGATTAAGCACTATAGGACGTCAGCTGCTTCTTCCATCAATGACACTCTAGTCGGTGGAGG
>JAAYSR010000141.1 GCA_012518325.1 Bacillota bacterium | reverse complement strand
CCCCTGGCAGCCACCCAAATCAGGATTATAGCAGCCTTCATATCCTTTACCGTGTTAATTACCCTCAGGAAGAAATGGCCGGAAATCAGGGCTGCCTTTAAGGACAGAAAAGCATTGGGCAGCATTGCCGTCGGCGCAGTTCTTGGCCCCTTTATCGGGGTTACTCTGTCCCTGGCTGCGCTGCAGCACGCCCCCTCGGGCATTGTCTCTTCCCTGACTTCCCTCTCTCCAATATTGATTATCCCCTTTTCTGTGGGCGTTTTCAAAGAAAAAGTGCTCCCGAAAGAGATCTTGGGAGCACTCATTTCCATCATAGGCGTTATTATACTCTTCCTCAGGTAAGGACCTGGGCGATTTTCTCCAGCGACCAGTCAATTTCATCCTTGGTGATGGTCAGCGGAGGGGCAAAGCGGATGGTGTAGTCATGGGTTTCCTTACAGAGAAGGCCCAGCTTCATCAGGCGCTCGCAGAAAGGCCTGGCGGTGCCGTGTTCCTTCTTGATTTCCACACCGATCAGAAGCCCCTTGCCTCTCACTTCCTGAACATAGGGACTTTGGATTTTCTCAAGTTCTTCCCTGAAGTACTTGCCCAGGGTAAAGGCCCTTTCCACCAGGCTTTCTTCTTCAATAACCTGGAGGGCGGCCATGCCCGCCGCACAGCCCAAGGGGTTGCCCCCAAAGGTGGACCCGTGGTCCCCAGGCCCAAAGACATCCATGACATCGGCACTGGACAGCATGGCCGAAACTGGGTAGACGCCGCCTCCCAGTGCTTTGCCTAGAATCAGCACATCCGGCTTGGCGTCGTCATACTCGTAGGCAAAGAGCCTTCCAGTCCGTCCCAGTCCGGTTTGAATCTCGTCCAGCATCATCAGGACATTGTGACGGGAAGCCAGCTCCCGCATTTTCGCCAGGTAGCCCTCGGGAGGAACCAATACTCCGCCTTCTCCCTGAATCGGCTCAGCCAAAATCGCCACAGTGTTTTCCGTAATGGCCTGCTCCAAAGCATCGGCATCGCCGAAGGGCACCGCCGTAAAGCCCGGCGTAAAGGGTCCGAAGCCGTAGCGATACTGCTCCTCAGTGGAAAAGCTGACGATCGTCACGGTACGGCCGTGGAAGTTGTTTTCGCATACGATGATCTCGCCCTGGTTTTCAGGGACGCCCTTCTTGAGCAAACCCCACTTGCGGGCAGCTTTAATAGCAGTCTCCACCGCCTCTGCCCCTGTGTTCATGGGCAAAGCCTTCTCATAGCCCGTCATCTGGCAGAGCTTTTTCAGGAAGGCTCCCATGGTCTCATTATGAAAAGCCCTGGAGGTCAGTGTCACTTTGCCCGCCTGCTCCAGCAGCGCCCCGATGATCTTCGGATGCCTGTGTCCCTGGTTGAGGGCGGAGTAGGCAGACAGCATATCCAGATACTTCCTGCCTTCCACATCATAGACCCAAACCCCTTCGCCCTTTTCGATGACTATGGGCAGGGGAAAATAGTTGTTTGCACTGTAGAGTTCGACATCTCTGATGAACTCATCGGTCCGAGCCACAGAAATCATCTCCTTGCTCTAGCCCAGATTATGCTTCTTAATAAAATCGGCCAATACTTCTGCCAGGTTCGGCGAGCCAATCTCCTGGAGGTCATAGTACACTCTGGTGTTGGGCTGCTTGATCTTGACAATGCGGTTCAGATCGATAGGAGTTCCGATAATGACCGAGTCACAGTCGACGTTGGCAATGGTGGCCTCAAGGTCAGCCCGCTGCTGGTCGCTGTAGCCCATGGCCGGCAGCAAATCGCCGATATGGGGGTAGATCTCATAGGTTTCGGCCAGCTTGCCGACGGCGTGGGCCCGAGGATTGATAATCTCGGCGGCGCCGAACTTCTGGGCGGCAATCGTGCCTGCGCCAAGTTTCATGTCTCCGTGGGTCAGGGTTGGGCCGTCTTCCACGATCAGCACCCGCTTGCCCCTGATCAGCTCTGGATGGTCCACCCTGATTGGGGATGCAGCATCTACGATGACGGCGTCGGGATTGACCCGCTGGACGTTTTGGCGTACAGTTTCAATTCCTTCAGGGGAAGCGCTGTCGATCTTGTTGATGACAACCACATCGGCAATGCGCAGGTTCACTTCGCCCGGATAATAGGTCAGCTCATGGCCGGCCCTGTGGGGATCTGCCACAGTAATCATCAGATCAGGCTTATAAAACGGGAAGTCATTATTGCCGCCGTCCCAGAGAATAACGTCGCAGCCTTCAGGATCATTTTCAGCTTCCTCTAAAATGGCCTGATAGTCTACGCCGGAATAAATGACATTGCCCCGCTCGATATGGGGTTCGTACTCTTCCATCTCTTCAATGGTGCACTTATGCTTGGCCAGGTCATCAATGGTGGAGAAGCGCTGCACCTTTTGGGCCGCCAGGTCGCCGTAGGGCATGGGATGGCGAACAGCAACCACTCTCAGGCCCTGCTTCATCAAATATTCAGCCACTGTGCGGCTGGTCTGGCTCTTGCCGGTGCCGGTCCTGGTGGCGCAGACTGCCACAACGGGCTTTTTGCTCTTGAGCATCGTCTTTTTGGGCCCTAAGAGGATAAAGCTGGCCCCGGCCGCATTCACAACCGAGCTGAGGTTCATCAAGTCCACATAATGGATGTCACTGAAGGAAAAGACGCATTCATCAACGTCATATTTCTTGATCAAGTCCACCAGTTCAGCTTGATCGTAAATGGGGATACCGTTTGGATAGAGTTTCCCTGCGAGCTCCGGCGGGTACAGGCGTCCATGGATGTCAGGAATCTGGGTTGCGGTGAAAGCAGCTACATTGTACTTCTCATTGTCCCGGTAATAGGTGTTGAAGTTGTGAAAGTCCCTGCCGGCCGCCCCGATAATGATTACATTAATCTTAGACATAAACTACCTCCTCGTTGTTATACAGTCTATATCCCCCACGAATCCCTCTGTTCCAGGGGAAGGCTGTCAGGCGCAAATACGCTGAGCCCAGGTCACCTCCTTGTCCGTTCCGCGTTCGCTGCTGTTCTGCGCCTGCTTTGACAACAATCTTAATCTGTTCTTCGCCGATTCTTATAATCCATTTTATATTTAACACTTAAATATTACCATTTCCCGCAGCACTATTCAAGGAAAGTTCTTTCATTAAAAAGGCCGCTCCGCAGCGAGCTGCGTAACGGCCTTGGGATCGTGCTTTCTAGATTCAGTTCTTTGCTTTGAACTCCAGCATAAACTCTCGCAACGCCTCACAGGCTTCCACAGGCACCGCATTGTAGATCGAAGCGCGGCACCCGCCAATGGAGCGGTGTCCGTTCAGGCCTACGAAACCTTTTTCCCTCGCCGCAGCCAGGAACTTCTTCTCAAGCTCTTCTGATGCCAGGTTAAAGGTGACGTTCATCACAGAACGGCTTCCTTTGTCTGCATGACCTACGTAAAAGCCGCCGCTCTGATCGATAGCGTCATAGATCATGCTTGCCTTCATATCGTTGAGTTTTTCAATGGCCTTAACTCCGCCGTAGCGCTCTACCCAGCCCAGCACTTTGCCCAGCAGGTAAATGGCGAAGGTCGGCGGCGTGTTATGCATAGAATTCTTAGAAGCATGGGTGTTGTAGTTGAGCATGATGGGCAGATCCTTGGGACTGCGCTCCAGGAGATCCTTGCGGATAATTACCACGGTAACTCCTGAGGGCCCTAGGTTTTTCTGCGCCCCGGCGTAAATCAGTCCGAAGCGGCTGATGTCAAGGGGCTTCGAGAGAATGTCACTGGACATGTCGGCAACCAGGGGCACATCCTTGGTGTCGGGGAAATGCTTCCACTGGGTGCCGTAGATGGTGTTGTTGGAAGTAATATGGACGTAGGCGTCATCGGGACGAAGATCAAGATCCGCGCTTTCCGGGATGGAACGATACTTCTGTTCGGCAGTGCTGGCTCCTACTCTAGTGCTGCCTTCCTTCCCGGCCTCATCCAATGCCTTCTCGGACCAGACACCGGTGAGAATGTAATTTGCAGTCTTGTCAGGCAGCATCAGGTTCATGGGCACCATGCTGAACTGCAGAGTCGCCCCGCCCTGGATGAACAGCACATCGTAGTTTTCGGGAATGCTGAGCAGCTTCCGCAGAAGTTCCCGGGCCTGATTGTGAACTGCCTCATAATCCTTGCTCCGATGGCTCAACTCCATAACCGACATGCCGGTGCCGTTGAAGTTCAAAAGCTCAGCCTGGGCTTCCTTTAAGACATCCAGCGGCAGTGCGGCTGGACCTGCGTTGAAATTGTAAGCTCTTTCCATAACTCGAATGCCTCCTTGTCGCAAGTAATTTGCCACTTATCCTAATCCTACCACATTCTGGTGAAATAAGAAACAATGCCCTCCTCGCCTTTACATGAACTTAACATCAGGTTCGTCCATTAACACTCAGTTAATTCCTCTTTTGTGATATAATGGAAAAGGCAGATAAAATCGTTTCAGAAAAGGAGAATGCTGATGTTTCGCGTGTTAGTCTCAGACAAAATTGCTAAAGAAGGGCTATCTCCGCTTCTTGAAAGCGAAGGCATCGAAGTTGTGGAAAAGAACGTCAGTGAAGTTGACGATCTTGACAGCTACGATGCTTTGCTGGTGCGCAGCGCAACCCAGGTAACCGATGAAGTAATGAGGAAAATGCCGAAGCTGAAGATCATCGGCCGCGCCGGAGTAGGTGTGGACAACATTGATGTCCACGCTGCGACGGAACGGGGCATTAACGTAGTAAACGCCCCCAGCGGAAACACAATTGCCACCGCCGAGCACACCTTTGCCCTGATGCTGGCTTTGGTGCGCAAGGTCTGCCAGGCCAACCAGTCCATCCGCAATGAGGAATGGAACCGTTCAGCCTTCCAAGGCATGGAACTGTACGGTAAGACGCTGGGCATCATCGGTTTTGGCCGCATCGGCAAAGAAGTGGCCAAAAGGGCCAGAGCCTTTCAGATGAGAGTCCTCACCTGCGACTTGGTCCTCACCGACGAAGAAGCCGAACTGCGGGGAGTCACCCGCTGTGAACGCACCGAAATTTTCCGCACAGCAGACATAATCACACTGCATCTACCGGCTACACCTGAGACTAAGCATCTCATAAATGAAGACACCTTAAGAATAATGAAGCCTGGCGTGATCATCATCAACACCGCCCGTGGTTCACTGATAGATGAGGCTGCCCTTAAGCACTCTTTAGAAATCGGCCACGTCGGCGGCGCAGCCATGGATGTCCACTCCCACGAACCCCCGGAGAACTATGATTTGGTGAAAATGGAAAATGTGCTGGCAACTCCCCACATTGCTGCTTCGACCAAAGAGGCGCAGCTCAAAGTGGCCGCCATCGTGGCCCAGGAAGTGTTGAATTTCGCCACTGGGAAACGCGTGGAAAACAGCGTCAACTTTAGATAGAAATAAAAGGAGGCTCACTGCATGGCTGTTATTAAACCGTTTAAGGCCCTTAGGCCGAGACATGATCTAGCTGATCAAGTTGCTGCTCTACCCTATGACGTTATGAACTCGGAAGAAGCAAAGGAGATGGTTCAGGGCAACGAACATTCCTTCCTGCGCATCGACCGGGCGGAAATCAACTTCGAGGAAATGCCGGATCCCCATGACCCCAAGGTCTATGCCAAGGCCAGGGAAATCCTCGATGACATGGTGGAAACGGGCCGCTTCATTCAGGATGACCAGGACTGCCTGTACATCTACCGCCAGATCATGGACGGCAGGGCCCAGACGGGGCTGGTTGCCTGCGCTTCAGTGGACGATTATTACAGCAACGTCATTAAGAAACACGAGTTTACCCGTCCAGACAAGGAACAGGACCGCATCGACCATATCAAGGCGCTGCACGCCCAGACCGGGCCGATCTTCCTGACCTACCGGGACAATGTCGAAGCTGTCAAGATCATTAACGGGTGGATCGCAGATCACAAGCCTGTTTATGAATTTGCCGCCCACAATGTTGAACATATCTGCTGGGTTGTTGACTGCCCTGAGACAATTCAAAGGCTCACCGGCCTCTTTGCGGGCATTGACCACCTCTATATTGCCGATGGACACCACCGTTCCGCCGCTGCCTGCCGGGTGGGCATGGAAATGCGGGAGCAGAATCCTGATCCAGAGGCAGAATTCAACTACTTCCTGTCGGTGATCTTCCCTGCCTCAGATCTTAAGATCTGGCCTTATAACCGTCTGGTTGTGGATTTAAACGGCAATACTGCGGAAGAGTTTCTGGAGAAAGTAAAGGAGAACTTTGCGGTGGACAAGGCTCCCGCCGCGCCGTACGCCCCGGAGGAAAAGCAGACCTTCGGCATGTATCTGGAAGACACCTGGTACAAGCTTACTCCGAAGCCGGAGCTGGTAAACACCGGCGACATCA
Source organism: Bacillota bacterium (assembly GCA_012518325.1). Lineage (GTDB taxonomy): Bacteria > Bacillota > Limnochordia > Darwinibacteriales > Darwinibacteriaceae > UBA5420. The sequence continues at coordinate 2,147 of JAAYSR010000141.1, read as the reverse complement.
TCAAGGATCTGGACGTTGCGATTTTACAGGACCATCTCCTTGAGCCGATCCTTAACATCCAGGACCCCCGCCGAGACGAGCGGATCGAGTTTGTAGGCGGGATAAGGGGCGTTGAGGAGCTTGAGAGAAGGGTCAAGGCTGACATGAAAGTGGCCTTCTCCATGTATCCGACTTCCATTGAGGAGATTTTGCAGGTAGCAGACAGCAATCAGGTGATGCCGCCGAAATCCACCTGGTTTGAACCGAAGCTCCTCAGCGGACTCTTTATCCATAAACTCAGCTGATTCTGCATGAATGTACAAAAGCTGGAGGCAGCCTTTTGCGGAAGGTGCCTCCAGCTTCTAATTTTGTATTCAGTTTTCAATAAAAACGGTCTTATTCTCCCTGGCAGACTCGGAAGCGGCAAAGATCGCCCGCATGGCATCGAGGGCCCTGCGTCCTGAGAGTTCTGACTCCTTGCCTTCTAAGATGACGGCAATAAACTCATCAATCACACCGGACCTGGTCTGGCTCACATTGGTCTGGATGCCCTCCAGGTCGAAACAGATGCGTTCTCCGCCTTTGAGCACTGCCACCATTGCGAAGTTTGGATCGTCATAGATCTTGAGGATGCCCTCGGTACCATATAGCACTGTGCTGTTATCTTCCGCCCCGTAATAAGTCCAGCTGGCGGTCATGCTGCCCATAATCCCGTTTTCCATCTCCAAAATGCAGATGGCGTTATCCTCTACCTTAATGGGCTGTTCCTGGGCATTCCTTTTGTGCAGAGTGGCAAACCTGGCTGAAACAGACCTGTACCTTTGGCCTGTCAAATAGCGCAGCAGGTACAGTTTATGCACTCCCAGGTCGGCCATTGCTCCAAAGACCGCGGCCTCCTTCTTAAAGAACCAGGTGCCCGGCCCCGGATCGATGCTCCAGGCTTCAGGCCCCCCATGGCCAAAGGTGGTTCTAAAGGTTAGAATGTCTCCAATCAGCCCCTGGTCAATCAGTTCCTTGGCCCGCCTGTGGGCGGCTGTCAGGATCTGATTATGGCCGATAACAAGTTTCTTGCCGACGCGCTCTGCCGTTTCCACCATGGCCTCGCAATCCTCCATGCTCGTTGCCATGGGCTTTTCGCAAAGTACATGCTTGCCGGAGTTAAGGGCGCGGATCGTCACCTCTGCATGCATGTGGTTGGCAATGCAGACGCTTACTGCGTCGATCTCTTCGTTTGCCAACAGTTCGTCCAGAGTCTCATAGGCCTTGCCGCCATATTTTTCAGCCATGGCCTGGGCCCGGTCAAAGGTCTTGTCGTAGTAGGCGATAATCTCTGCCTGTTCATGGGCAGAATATTCGGGTATGTGCCTGACCTGGGCGATCTTCCCACAGCCGATAATTCCAATTTTCAGCATATGCGTCCTCCCTTCCTAGTCCCTTTGCTTTCTTTGCAAGAGCACTGCCAACACAACGATTAACCCCTTAAAGGCCTCCCTGAGAAATGGAGGAACCCCAAACAGGTTAAGCAGGTTGTTCATTACAGCGATAATCAGCATGCCCATAAAGGTGCCCAAAATGGTGCCCCTTCCCCCGGCCATGCTGGTGCCGCCTACGACCGCCGCGGCGATGGCATCCATCTCCATGCCGCTGCCGGCGTTGGCGTAGTCCATGGAACCGATGCGCGACACCTGAATAATGGCTGCAATCGACACCAGTACCCCCATTAAGGAGTACACTCTGTTCTTCACTTTATTGACATTTACACCTGAAAGCTGGGCAGCCCGCTCGTTGGAGCCGACTGCAATCACCTGCCGGCCAAAGGTGGTGCGTGTGGAGACATAGTGTAAAACGACGGCGATCACCGCCCAGTAAACGATGGGCATAAACATCAAACCGCCGATTTGCACATTGCTGATCTTGAGAAACTCCCTGGGCACCCTGGGATTGTAACCCTGCATAAAGTGCTGCGTCACACTTCTAAAGATCTTCATAGCGCCCAATGTGGCAATAAAAGGCGCAATCCTGCCTTTAGTGATCAAAAGTCCAATGCCTGTACCCAGCAAATAGCCCATGAGCAGAGCAACCGCCACCGCAATAATATAGGCTGGCAGGCCCGTGATTCCTAGGCCGCCTAAGAATCCTTTTGCACCAGTATCAATTAAAGTCATGAT
>JAAYSR010000140.1 GCA_012518325.1 Bacillota bacterium | reverse complement strand
TGGACTACCTGCCGGAAGACACCTTCCTAATCCTGGATGAGCCTGTGCGCCTTAAGGAAGCGGCGGTAAACGCCTCAATGGAAATCGGCGAGAATTTTGGGCAGCTTTTGAAACGGGGGCGCATCCTGAGCAGCCTCGGCGATATTTTCTTCGACTGGAACACCCTCTTTACTAAGTTCCAGGCCTACAACCCCCTTTACCTTTCTGTTCTGGGCAAGCGGACGGCGGGCATGGAAGACCTGCCAAGCGCCTCCCTTAACCTGCGCATGCCGGAACATTTTGCCGGAAGCATTGAACGCATGCTGCGCCGGGTCAAGCAGCTCCGCAAAGATCATTACCGCATTTTGATCCTGGTCTCAGCCAAGGAGAGGGGCAGGCGCCTTCTGGAACTGCTCCACGATGATGATGTTCCCGCAGTCTACGTTGATGAACTGAAAAACGAACTCCAGATCGGCAGCTGTGTGATCACCACCGGCAGCTTGGAGACCGGTTTTGAGTTTTCCAGTTTTAAGCTTGCCGTCCTCACAGAACTGGAACTTTACGGACGCCAAAGGAAAAAACCCAGACCCGCCAAGGTGGAAGAGGGCCTGAGGCTTACGCCCCAGGAACTGAGAGTTGGGGACTATGTGGTCCACATTAACCACGGCATCGGCCAGTACCTGGGAATCGAGGCCCTGGAGGTGGACAATCGCTCCAAGGACTACTTGTATATTCGTTATGCCGGGGAAGACCGGCTCTATGTACCCACCGACCAGATTCACCTCCTCCAGCGCTATATCGGCTTGGAGGAAGGCGCCCCGCGCCTGTCTAAACTCGGCGGCAACGAATGGGCCAGGGTGAAAAAGCGCGCCAAGGAATCGGTACAGGAAATGGCAGAGGGCCTGCTTAAACTGTATGCAGAGCGGGAGGCAGTCGAAGGCTTTGCCTTCCCTGAGGACACCCCCTGGCAGAGGGATCTGGAGAACTCTTTTCCCTACCAGGAGACGCCGGATCAAATCCAGGCTATCAATGCTGTGAAGCGGGATATGGAAAAGCCCCGCCCCATGGATAGGCTTCTTTGCGGCGATGTGGGCTACGGCAAGACTGAGGTTGCCATCAGGGCTGCCTTTAAGGCGGTGTCCAGCAGTAAGCAGGTGGCTGTCCTGGTACCTACCACCATTTTGGCCCAGCAGCATCACCGCACTTTCGTCGAGCGCTTTGAAAACTTCCCGATAAATATCGCAGTGGTCAGCCGCTTTCAGACCCAGGCCGACATCGCCAGAACGCTGCGGGGCTTGAAGCAGGGGACGGTAGATGTCATCATCGGCACCCACCGGCTCCTCTCCAAGGACGTTGTCTTTAAGGACCTAGGGCTTGTCATCATCGACGAGGAGCAGCGCTTCGGGGTGGCCCAGAAAGAAAGGCTGAAGGAACTGAGCACCAATGTAGATGTGCTGACGCTCTCTGCAACTCCTATTCCCCGCACGTTGCACATGGCCATGGTGGGAGTGAGGGATATGAGTGTGATTGAGACCCCTCCCGAAGACCGCTATCCCATCCGCACCTATGTGGTGGAATATGATGATCAGCTGATCCGCCAGGCTATTTTACGCGAGTTGGTCAGGCAGGGCCAGGTTTACTTCGTGCATAACCGGGTGCAGTCCATTGACTATGTGTACAGCGAATTGAGCGAACTTGTGCCTGAAGCCAGAATCGCCATTGCCCACGGGCAAATGGACGAGTCAGTCCTGGAGCGGGTGATGCTGGATTTTTACAACGGTGAGTTTGATATTCTGCTCTGTACCACCATTATTGAAACCGGGATGGATATCGGCAATGTGAACACCCTGATCGTGGATAACGCCGACCACTTAGGGCTGGCTCAACTCTATCAGCTGCGGGGGCGGGTAGGCCGCACCAACCGCGTTGCCTACGCTTATTTCACCCACCGCAAAGACAAGATCCTCACCGAAGAAGCAGAAAAACGCCTGGGAGCCATTAAGGAGTTCACCGAACTGGGCTCAGGCATCCGCATTGCCATGCGGGATCTGGAGATCCGCGGCGCCGGAAATCTCCTAGGCCCGGAGCAGCACGGTTTCATTGCCTCAGTGGGCTTTGAGCTTTACTGCAAGCTCTTGGAAGATGCCATCAAGGAGCTGAAAAGCGGCGGAGAGCTTCAGCCCGAGCCGCCGGATCCAGTGCTGGATCTGCAGGTTGATGCCTATATAGCTGACAGCTATGTGGCAGATCCTGCCCAAAAGGTGGAGCTCTATCAAAAAATCATTGCCCTGAGTTCTTTGGAAGAATGCGATGACTTAGAGGAAGAAATTCAGGACCGCTTCGGCGATTTGCCGGATGCAGTGCGCAACCTGCTGCAGATTGCCAGGATCAAGGTCCTCGCACGTTTCCTGGGCCTGGCCTCCATTTCGGTGCGGGGCAGCAGGTTTCAGCTTAAGTTTTTGGAAGGCCTTGGCATTGATGCTAATAAATATGCTGAGCTGCACAGCAAGTACCGCGGCAAAATCGCCTACCGCCATGGACGGGTTGGGCAGTTATTGGTGGAAAAGGATCAGGAAGACGAGAAGGCGCTAGCTTTTCTAGCTGAGGTATTGTCTGCTTGCCTAGGTGAATAAAAGGGGCAGGGTGGGCTAATACTAAGCCCAAGCTAACTTTAGAAAAGGGGTGTGACATTGAAAGCAACTGGAATAGTTCGACGTATTGACGATCTGGGACGTGTAGTCATCCCCAAAGAAATTCGCCGCACATTGCGCATCCGGGAAGGTGATCCCCTTGAAATATTCGTAGACAGAGATGGGGAGGTCATTCTAAAAAAGTATTCGCCCATCGGAGAGCTGGGGGATTTTGCCCAAGAGTACTCGGATTCACTCTATGAGACCACAGGTCATGTAGCTATAATAACGGATCGGGACGCAGTAGTAGCAATTTCAGGTGCTCCCAAGAAACAGTGGCTGGACAAGGCAGTTGTCGCAGTAGTGGAGGAGGCGATGGAATCCCGCCGCAGCATCACCCTGCGCAAAGGCGAACGGCCTGAAGACGAAGCGTGGGATTTTGCGATGCAGGTAATTGCCCCCATTATTTCCGAGGGAGACCCTATCGGAACGGTCATTCTCGGAACTTCAGAGACCGGCCGTCAGTTAGGCGACTTGGAACTGAAGCTTTGCGAGACTGCAGCAGGTTTTTTGGCAAAGCAAATGGAGCAGTAGACTTCGGGAAAGGAAAAAATAAAGCTGAAGGACTCCTCATAACCCACAGCTTCCCTGCGTAAGCATACTTAGGGAAGGGGAGAAGACGTGGAATATGACTAAGGAGTCTTTTTTGCGCGGTGCCGTGGTTTTGACTTTGGCGAGCCTGGTCAGCAGAATAATTGGCCTTTCACATACAATTGTGCTGCCCCGCCTGATTCTGGATGAAGGCATGGGCCTGTTTCAGCTGGTGAAGCCTATCCATTACTTTGCCGCGGTGGTGGCCATTGCCGGCCTGCCTGTGGCCATCTCTAAGCTCACTGCAGAGAAAGCGGCCCTGGGCACAAGGCAGGAAGTGAAAAAGGTGTTTTGGGTAGGGTCAGGGCTGATGGTTCTCACAGGGGGGATTGTGGCCCTTGCACTCTTTTTCGGGGCAGACTGGTTTGCAGTGAACTTTGCCAAGGACGGAGGCGTAACC
>JAAYSR010000139.1 GCA_012518325.1 Bacillota bacterium | reverse complement strand
TTAATGCGGAGCATGGTTACTTCCGCATAGGGGAGGACGATTTCTACCGAAAGCGATTTGTAGGTTATTTAGTGATCTCAAAAACGGATCATCTCACGGGATACCCCTTAAAAACATAAATGTTACGAAAAGAACCCGATATTGCCTAAGGGTCACAGTCTCTTTATTAAGGGATTTGCGGAAAAATCGCTGCATCGCAAATAGCTCACTTGCGAAAAGACTTGACAAACATGCAATCCCGCTTCTTTAATTAGTTAGGGGGTAGATCGGCTTGCTGACCGTTAGCAGGATCAAGAACATCCAGGGCAGGATTGCTGTGCCTGGGGATAAGTCCATTTCCCACAGGGCGTTGATGCTTCTGGCCATCAGTGAGGGCAGAGGCAGGATCAAAGGCTTTTTGCGCGGTGCAGACTGTCTGAGCACCGCGGCCTGCCTGCGGCAGTTAGGTGTTGGATTTGAAGAGCGCGGCAATGAACTCATCATTGACGGCCGAGGGCTCTGGGGCCTGGAGGAACCTAGAGGGGTATTAGACGTTGGCAACTCCGGGACTACGCTGAGGCTCTTAAGCGGCATCCTGGCAGGGCAGGCCTTTACTTCAGTCATTACTGGCGATCATTCTATTCAGAAAAGACCCATGGACAGGGTTGCAGTTCCCCTGAGAAAAATGGGCGCAGCCATCGCAGGGAAAGACGGCAGGGACCTGGCTCCGCTGGTCATTCAAGGCCGAGGACTGCTGGGCATTGATTACACTTTGCCGGTGGCCAGTGCCCAGGTCAAATCGGCAATACTTTTAGCCGGGCTGTATGCCGAGGGAGAGACAGTGGTCAGAGAGGTGAAGCCAGCCCGGAATCATACTGAACTGATGCTTGCCTGCCTTGGAGCTGACATAAAAACAGAAGGCGGCAAAATTGGCCTCAAAAGCTCCAAGCTCCAGGCGTGCGACATTGCAGTGCCTGGAGATCTATCCTCAGCGGCTTTCTTTATTGCTCCTGCGGCGGCGATAAAGGGTTCCCACTTGGTTGTTGAAGGTGTTGGGCTGAATCCGACCCGTACTGGGCTCATTGATGTGTTAAGAAGGATGGGTGCAGCTATCGAGCTGGAGAATGTTACGGAACGAGGGGGCGAGCTGCGGGGGGACATTGTGGTCAGGGGCCGGAGGCTGCACGGGACAGTTGTAGAAGGAGAGATGGTGCCCAGGCTGATAGATGAGATCCCGATCTTGGCAGTTGCGGCGAGCCAGGCGGAAGGAATAACGACGGTTAGAGGAGCTGAAGAACTGCGTGTCAAGGAATCGGACCGCATTAGTGCCCTTGCGCAAGAACTGGTCAGACTGGGCATTGACATTCAGGAACTGCCTGACGGTCTGCAGATCAAGGGGCCTTGCTCACTGCGCGGAGCAGAGGTGCAAAGCTTTGGAGATCATCGCATGGCTATGGCCCTCGCAGCTGCAGGGCTGTTTTCTCCTGAGCCGGTCAAGGTGCAGGGGAGTGAGTGTATCAGTGTATCATTTCCGGGGTTTGCACAGCTGCTTGCGAAGATAGTCAAGTACTGAGGAGGCTGTCATGGAAACATTACATATAGAACTGGACAAGCGGAGCTATGCCATTTACATAGACAGGAATTTACTGGCTCGCCTTCCCGGGCTGCTGGATCCGGCAGAGTCCTGGGCTGTTATTACCGATGAAGAGGTTTATGGCCTCTATGGAAAATCGCTTCTGGAAAACTGGCGAAGTGACAAAGTGCATGCCATCGTTCTCCCGGGGGGGGAAGAAGCAAAGAACCTCCAAACAGTGGGAAAGGTTGCCGGCCAAATGCTGGACCTTGGCCTGACCAGACGCTCAGGCATTCTTGCCTTGGGCGGCGGAGTGATCGGGGATGTGGCTGGTTTTTGCGCCTCGGTATATATGAGGGGCATTCGCTATGTACAAGTGCCTACAACTTTACTGGCCCAAGTGGACAGCTCCGTGGGGGGAAAAACAGGCGTTAATCTGGCCCAGGGCAAAAACATTGTGGGAAGTTTTTATCAGCCCCAAGGTGTGTTCATTGATACTCAGACTTTGCGTACACTGCCTAGGCGGCACCTCATCAGCGGCTTGGCGGAAGTGATTAAGTATGGAGTGATTTACGACTATGAATTCCTGACTTATCTGGACAGTCGCCTGACAGACATTCTTAATCTGAAGGATGATGTATTGAAAGAAGTGATCCGCCGCTGCTGCGAGATTAAAGCAGAGGTTGTAGTCGCGGATGAGAAGGAGCAAGGCCTGCGGAAGATCCTCAACTGCGGACACACGGTAGGCCATGCCCTGGAAGCGGCGACGGATTATCGGGAATATACCCATGGGGAGGCTGTCCTCGTTGGCATGTACGCAGAAACCCTGATGGCAGAGGAACTTGGCCTCATTGATCAACGCTACTGCACAGAGATCCTCGCCTTAATCGGCAAGACCGGGATGGAGTTTAGTCTGGACAGCATCTTAGGGGAAAAGCTGGTTGATCACATGATGAAGGATAAGAAAAACAGGGATAGTAGGATTTCTTTTATTCTGCCAAGGGGCAGGGGAGAAACCGCGGAAGTGCTCCTGACGCGGCAAGAGGCCTGGGGCCTCTTGCGGAAGTTTATGGGTTAGTTCTCTTGTGGAAGCCGAGCTTTTCGGTTTGCTTTTTCCAATAGCGCCTAAAGAGCAGATTCCCTTTGATTTCTCCGGCATTCGGCCTGCTGCGGTTGACGATGGTCTTCATCAGTTTGTCTTCTGCCTGCCAAGCCTCAGCCATTATGGCCTCCAACTCCTTGGGATCCCTGCGAGAGCCCAGGGCAGCTGCTTTTTCCAGGCTTCGCCTTTCCAGTTCAGCACCTTGTTGGAGGTGCTTTTTTAGTTCAAATACTTTATTCTGCAGTACCAGGCGATGGAATTCTTCCCGCAGCAGCCAGAAGTCCAGGGCATCCTGTTCTTGTTCTTCACTAAACACCACATTGTTATCTGTCAGCCAGAAGGGCTTGAAAACTGAGATGCACGGCGTGGAGCCTCCAGTAATCCAGTATGTATCAAGGGGTTCGGCAAGCTCAGCAACATAACTTCCGGTGGTATGATCCCCTACCAATCCTCCCCCATGCATACATACACTGCTCAAAGCAGAGCGCGTAAAAGGACTTTTGCCGCCGAGGCTTTCGTCATGGGAGCGGAGGATTTCCATCATGGTTTCCACCGTGATTCGGCCTTTTTCCCTCTGCAGCCTTGTGGAGCAGGCCTTTTGCCTGCTGGCTGAACCGCTGAATCTTGTGATCAGCTGATTGGAGTAGCAGCGGGCAAAGTCAAAATCCTCTTCTGACTTGCACCACCCCTTGGAAACCGCATAGTCGATCAGTTCTGGATGGGCCAAGTCGAAGTCCTTGCCGATACTGAGACGGTTGGAAATCGCACGTACATCCTTAACCTTTTCGGCGGCCCAATAAGGACCGGCTGTTTCCAACACCCAGGCAGAGTCCCTGTCTGCGATCAAGAAGGAATTGTGGTAGACAAACCTCTTCTCGTAGCCGCAATTTCCTCCCTGGCCGTGTTTCTGCAGGAGCTCAGTGATCAGATGGAGCGCTTCTGTGCTGGTTTTGCAGCGCTCTAGGGCCAGGCGCACTAAGTCCATTCCCAGCAGGGCATCGGGTCCCTGCTTTACTTTGGTAAAGACTGCTTCGTTGCCAATGTTCAGCCCATATTCGTTCGCGCCCATCTCAGCTCCCCACATCCAGGAGGGTTTGAGGAGCAGCACTTCAAAGGTTTCACTGACCTGATCAATAGTGATATAAGTGCACTTCACCTTGGCGCCTGGGGGATGGCTTTTGCGCGGGATACGGATCATGAGCAGAGGTTCGTTCGGCTGTCGATCGCTGTTCTTGGCGAAAATCACGTTTCCGCTCTTGGTCGAATTACCCAGGGCGACCATGGTATCACACATAAATACTCCTCCCCTATGCAAAAGGATTCTTGTGCAGAATTTTCGACTCTGAGCACGAATATCCTGTTTCAGTTTTGGGAGGGACAGGCCGGCAGTTTGCCAGGAGTGATAAACATTGACAAAAGACGGAAATATGTTATACGATATTAGTGCACTAGGTAACTAGGTCACAATAGGAGAGGGATGCAAGTGCAAAGTGTCAGGGTTGTCTATGCGACGAAAACAAGGCACTCCAAGAAGATAGCTGAGGCCATTGGCAGTGCTCTCCAGGTGCCGGTGAGCAATGTCACGGACAGGCCGGCAGTGCAGGAAGTCGAACTATTATTTATTGTAGGCGGCATTTATGGCGGTGTCAGTCTGCCGGAACTGTTGGACTTTGTCCAGAACCTCGACGGCGATCAGGTGCAGAGAGCGGCCTTGATCACATCCTGCGCCTCGAAAAAGCACAGACAGGTTCAGGTTAGGAGACTTCTGGAGGACAAGGGCATTCACGTTGTAGACGAGCTGCTCTGCCAGGGGAGCTTCTTGCTGTACAAATGGGGCCGCCCCAACCGGTCAGACGTGCAGAGTGCTGTAAACTTTGCCCGGAGCTTGCTGGAAGGATTGTGATACATTGAATCAAGCCGAGCACTTGGGTATACTTATTGTATTAGGGCAAAAAAGGAGAGGATCAGATGGCCATTGTAGAGCTGGAAAGTGTTAAAAAGGTCTACACTCTCGGCAAGGCAGAAGTACATGCTGTGCGGGGTGTTACTTTTTCTATAGAGAAAGGCGACTTTGCCTCCATCGTAGGCCCTTCGGGATCAGGAAAGTCAACCATTCTGAACATGATTGGCTGCATTGATCAGCCGACTGAAGGGATTGTCAGGATTAACGGAACCGTCACCGGAGGACTAAAGGACAAAGAGCTTACGAAGCTGCGGCACGAAACTTTGGGCTTTATTTTCCAATCCTTCAATCTGATCCCCGTGCTTAACGTCTACGAGAACATAGAATTCCCCCTGCTGTTAGGGAAAAACAGGCGCAGCAGGAAAGAGACCCGAGAGTGGATCGAGTTTTTGATTGAAGCGGTGGGCCTGGCAGATCATATGCACCACAAATCGAATGAGCTTTCCGGCGGCCAGAGACAGAGAGTAGCTATTGCCCGTGCCCTTGTTACAAAGCCGGAGATTGTCTTGGCCGATGAACCCACTGCCAATCTTGACTCCAAGACCGGACAGAGCATTATTGAACTGATGAAGAAGATGAACTCGGAACTGAATACCACATTCATCTTTTCGACCCATGACCGGAGCATTATGGAGATTGCCGACCATGTGATTCAGCTCCTCGACGGACTGATCGTGGAGGACAGCAAGACAAAGGCTGAGGCGGGGAGCATATCATGAGAATCCTGCTGACTATTGCCTGGCGCAACATTCGCGAGCATAAAGTGAAGACAGCAATTATCGGTTTGATCATGATTATCGGCATCATGGTTTTGGTGGTCGGCAACTCCTTTATGGATTCCGCCGCGGCCGGAATTGAGCGTTATTACATCCAAAACTACACCGGTCACTTCATGATCACTGGAAAAACCCGGGGCCAGCTGACGTTGTTCGGCTATCAGGACATGACTGCCATGGAAAGGGCAGTGCCGAGGATTCCCCAGTACGCAGAAGTTGTGGAGTTCGCCAGATCTCTGCCCTATGTTGAGTCCGTCAATCCGCAGGTGTCCACAACTGCCATGGTATCCAGAGGTGACAATATGCTCGGCGTTACTCAGCTCTTTGGCATCGTTCCGGATCAGTATCAAAATATGTTTCCGGATAATGTGGAGATTATGGAGGGCGGCTTCTGGGAGCCCGGCAGCCAGGGGATCCTTTTGAACAGGACTGTGGCAGAACACTTGGAGCGCCACCTCGGTTTCAGCTTGAGACCCGGCGACAAGCTCCTGTTTACATCCGCGAGCACTGTCTCCGGCATGCGCATCCGAGAAGTTGAGATAAGCGGGATCTTTCAGTTCAAACAGTCCAACGTTCAGCTTGATCTGGTCAGCCTGATGGATGTTTCCAATGTGCGGGCTTTAGCCGGCATGGTCGTGGGACATTCAGCACCTGCCGAACTAACTGAGGATGAACAGGCCCTGCTCGGCAACATTGATGCAGAAAGCATCTTTGATTCGCTGGATTCGCTTTTTGCTCCGGTAGAGGCGGAGGACGAGGCATTGGATGAGGACTATTGGTTCTCTTTGCTGGGGGATACTGAATCCAGGGATATCTCCAATGTGGAGGACACAGGGGCCTGGCAGTATCTGTTAGTCAGGCTGACTGACGAGAAGTATCTGCGGCAGGCACAGGCTGACTTTGCCAAGTTCTTCTCTGACCGGCAAATTGCCGCTGAGACCCGGGACTGGCTGCAGGCAGCAGGTGCCATGGCGGGACTGTCCTACGGCATTAAGAGCGTTTTCAATGCTGTTGTGCTGATCATCGCTGTTGTAGCTGTGATTATCATCATGAACACCTTGGTCATATCCGTCACTGAGCGCATGGGTGAAATCGGCACGATGCGGGCGATTGGCGCCCAAAAAGGTTTCGTGCGCAAAATGGTGATGCTGGAAACCCTGCTGCTGTCGGGAATAGCAGGCACGTTTGGAGTGCTTCTGGGAGCTTTAATTCTGTTTATCTTAAACAGAGTAGGCCTGGAGGCCAGCAACATGTTTTTTGAAATCATCTACGGCGGTCCTGTTCTCCGGCCTGAACTGTCTCTCTCGTCGGTTCTGACTTCCTTTGTGGTGATTATAGCTGTGGGGACTGTTTCCAGCGTCTATCCCGCAAGAATTGTGATGAAAACTTCGCCCCTCAAGGCCATGGAAAGTTCGAGGTGATTTGAATGTTCTTGACAATGAAGGTGGCCTTTCGCAATATTTCTAGGCAAAAAAAGCGCAGCTTTCTTCTGGCAGGCGCCATTGCCTTCGGCATGATGGTAATTACCTTGATGAATGCCTTGACCGGGGGCGCAGTGATCAACATTCGCGACAATTTTTCCCATGCCCTAGGCGGACATGTCTTTATTACCGGAAGAGAATGGACTGAGGCCGGTCAGATGATTATGAAAATCCGTCCTGATGCCAACTTGGATCGTCTCTTAGAAGAGAATGCCCGCCAGATTGAAGCCTTTACCCGGCGCAGCCAGGCTATGCCATCACTGATTTTCGGGTCGCAGCAGACTATGCACCTGCTGTATGGGGTGGATTTCTCCGAGGAAGATCGACTGATTGACAGTCTGGTGGTTGTCGAAGGATCATTGGCAGAACTGGGCAAGAGAGATGACATAATTGTTCTGCCGGAACCGGTTGCCGAACGCCTTGGGGTGGAGGTCGGCGAGACTGTCCTGATCAGGCTGGAGACTTTGACAGGGCAGCAAAATGTTGGCGAGGCCAGGGTCGCAGCTTTTATTAAGGACCAGGAAGAACTGGGTCTGTCAGCAGCGTACACCAGCCGGGCCAATCTCAACAGCCTGCTGGGCATGGAACCCCATGAATATCAGATTCTGAACATGTTTGTTACCGACTTGGACCTGGTCGATCAGTTTGCCAGGACTTTCCGGGAAGGGCTGCTCAGCCCAGAGGAAGCGGAAGAGGCAGAGGATGAACCGGAAGTGACTGTGACGGTGGCAGGTATGCCCATTGATCCAGGGACTCGAACCCAGGAAGTCACACCTTGGGAAGGCACGCGCTATCAAGTGATGAACATCAACCAGATCATGGAGGCCGTGGAGCTTGTTGTAGGCGTTTTGAACCGGGTGGGCCTGGTCATTTTCCTAATCCTGCTGGTGGTAACCATGGTGGGTATCACCAATACTTTCCGCATGATTATGATCGAACGAACCAAGGAAATCGGCACTATGCGCGCCTTTGGCATGCAGCAGAAGCAGGTGAAGCGAATCTTCCTCTGGGAAGCAGTGCTGCTAGGCTTGTTAGGCTGCCTGGGAGGCCTGGTTATCGCCGGCGTTATCGCCTTGGCTGTGGGCAGCGTCAGCCTTAACACCGATCCATCGCTGCAGTTTTTCCTGAATAACGGCAGGATCACCTTTTCCCTGCCGCTGCAGGATGTGGCAGTCAATGTAGCGCTGGTGATTCTCACCAGCCTCTTGGCAGCCTACTGGCCGGCGCGGGCTGCCGCGAAGATGTCGCCCATGAAAGCACTGAGTTCTCACACATAGACTTGTGGTATTAAGTCAGGAGGTATGTTCATGAAAAAGGTGCGTTTCCTTACAGCTGTTCTGCTGTTTGTCCTGGCTGCAGGAGCAATGGTTCAAGCTGGGGATTTCAGTCATATTGAAGCAATCTTGGAGCGCCTTGATGCCCAGTCACGTTTTGACGGATCCGACTTTTCTGCGGTCCTTACCATGATCGTGGAGGATCCCGAAAAGGGAATTGAGAAGATGGTAGTCAGGCAATTCAGGCGTGATGACGGTGAACGTTTCTTGCTCTTGATTCAAGAACCAGTAACCCAAAGGGGGCAGGGGTATCTGCTGGAGGGAGACAATCTGTGGTTTTATGATCCGTCGAGCCGCCAGTTTGCCCATACTTCGCTGAAGGAGACTTTCCAGGGATCCGATGCCCGCAATGCCGACTTCGGATCAAACACTTACTCTTCCTCCTATGAGATCGAAGGCTATCTGGAGGGCACCCTCGGCAGCTTCGAGGTTTATATCATTGATCTGAAAGCTGTGGATGAAACTGTTCCCTTTCCCTATGTCAAGCTCTGGGTTACCAAAGACTCCAACCTGGTGCTGAAAACTGAAGAATACAGCCTGACCTACCGTCTAATGCGCACAGGCTTGTTTCCCAAGTACACTAAGGTAGGCGATGTGGTCATACCTGTGCAAATGGTCTTCATTGATGAGCTGGTAGAGGGTAACAAAACCCAGATCTCTGTCAGTGAAATTTCCACCAATGATATTCCAGATCATGTTTTTACCAAGGCGTATATTGAACGGGTGAACCGCTAGGAGGTGCGTTATGCGCAGAAGAACCCTATGCCTGGCTGCACTCTTGCTGGCGCTGGTCTTTAGCAGCGCAGTCAGTGCCATGGATTTTGATTTTGATGACCTCTTCAGTGATGATCTGTTTGTAGAAGTTGAGGCAACCCAGTCAGATGTCCCCCCTGAGGAGGCCCTGCTGAGACAGGACGGGCTGGATGTTGGCGGGAATT
>JAAYSR010000017.1 GCA_012518325.1 Bacillota bacterium | reverse complement strand
GCATCAATGGCTTGGCGCCGATTCCTGGAACTGACTGGATAATCGGTGTTGGCGCACTGGAAAAAGAGGTGCTGGGCAATATTAGCGAGCTTGGCAGAAATTTGATACTCATTTCGGTGGCTTTTGTCATCGCCGGAGGCTGTTTGGCGGTGCTGATCGGCAGGCGAATTGCCAGGCCGCTGCGGCGGGTCCAAACCGTTATTGAAGCCTTGGCCTCAGGAGATCTCACCAGTACGGTGACGGTTAAGGGAGAAGACGAGGTTGGCAGGGTTGGGGATGCGCTGAATGAAACCATTCTCAGCCTGAGAAGGGACTTGGGGATCATTACCGGCGTCACCAACGAGCTGGCTGAGACTACGGAAGAAATGGCTGCGACCTCAGAAGAAATCAGTGCTTCTGTTGAAGAAGTGGCCAGCACCACAAATCAGTTTGCCTCCACACTTATGGAGATGAACGAAAACTCGCAAAACATGAGTAAGACTGTCCGGGGCATTTCTCAGAGGGCGGCCCAGGGAGAAGCGGCAATCCAGAATATTACCCAGCAGATGGATGAGCTGCGGGCCAATACCCAGAGGATGGCGGAGGAGATTTCGGATTTAGGCAGTCTGTCCGATAAAATTGGACATATTGTGGATGTGATTGGCGATCTGGCGGATCAGACCAACCTGCTGGCGTTAAATGCTGCGATTGAGGCCGCCCGGGCCGGGGAGCACGGACGAGGTTTTGCGGTTGTTGCAGATGAGGTCAGGAAACTGGCTGAGCAGTCATCGGGAGCAACCACTGAAATTACCCAGCTGATCCATCAGATCCAGGCTGGAATTACAGCTGCAGTAACCGGCATGCAGGCAGGCTCTGCCCAGACGGGAGAGGCCATGGCCAGCGTGCATGAAAGCGGCTCTATCCTCAGCAGCATCCTGGATGAAGTGGAAAGCATCGTCAGCGCGGTGCAGGGTATCTCCAGCGGCTTGGAACAGACCAGCGCCGGAGCCCAGGAAATCGCCAGCGCTACAGAGGAGCAGGCAGCGTCTATTGCACATATTGCTTCCTCTGCTGAGAACTTGACCAATCTGGGTGCAAATCTAAGGCGTTTGGTACAGCAGTTTATACTTGAGTAGCTGAGGTTTTCCAAGACAGAGAGTCTCCCGGGAAAAGTCCTGGGAGATTCTTTTCCACACTACTACTTAAAGTAATATTCCGTGAAAGAATATTCTTGTAAGAATGGTTTCAGCTAGTAAATTTGTTAGATATGGTTCAGACCATATGGGAGGGATCTCGTTGTTAAACCTCTCCAGCTCGGGGCCAAGGTACTCCCGTTGCAGGGGTTTGGAGAAAAGTATCGAACTGAACAGGTATGACAAAAAAGCGGGAGTGATTCCATGCTTCAAGAATTTAAGAAGTTTGCTATGCGCGGCAATGTGATCGATCTTGCTATCGGTGTGATTATCGGAGGCGCTTTTGGAAAAATTACGACATCCCTGGTGAATGATATGATAACGCCGCTCCTCGGTCTGATTGTGGGCAGGATTGACCTGACCTCCCTGAAGATTGTGCTGCGGGCGGCCAGTGAAACAGATGCCGGACTGGCCATAACCTATGGCGTTTTCCTGCAGAATGTCCTGGATTTTCTGATCATCTCCTTCAGCATCTTTATGGTAATTCGCTTTATCAATCGTTTCAAGAAGGAAGAAGAAGCGCCTGCAGCTCCGCCGGCACCGCCGGAGCCGTCCAATGAAGAAAAGCTCCTGGCAGAAATCCGCGATCTGCTCAAGGATCAAGGTGCAGATCGCCCAGCATAACAGCACAAACCAATTGAAAGACTCAGCCTCCCTGGGAGCCATCCTGGGGAGGTTTTTTTCGGAGAGATCGCGGCTCCGAAATTCGCTAAATTGATCGAGGGACAGTCCCCCCCATTTGTGATACAATGTGTGGTGAACATCCTTTCAGGAAACACCTTTCTGAAGTATTGGAGGAACATCGAACTTGAAAATTGGAATTATCGGCAGACCCCAGTCCGGCAAGAGCACTTTGTTCGAGCTTTTAACGAACTGCCAGGCCGGGTCTGGAAATAAAACACAAATTGCTGTAGGCAAAGTGCCCGATCCCCGCATCGAAGTGTTGACCCAAATGTATAAACCTCGCAAGGTAACCTACGCCGCCATCGATTTTTCGGACGTGCCGGGCTTTATGGCGGGCCAGAACAATGGAAGTTTTCTGCAGTCGGTCAGCGACATGGATGCCTTGGTGGTAGTAGTCAGGGCCTTCGCCTCTGATGTTGTCCCGAGTTACAACGGCATCCAGCCCTACGGCGACTTTAACGAAATCCAGCAGGAACTCTTGGTAGCTGACTGGACGCTCCTGGAGACTCGCCTGGAGCGAATTGCCAAACAGAGAATGAAAAACCCCCAGGCCGCAGAGGAGCTGGGCCTTCTAGAGAAGTGCCAGGCCTTTTTGGAGAAGGATCTTCCCCTGCGCCAGCTGGAGCTGGATGAGGAGGAAGAAAAACGCCTGCGGACCTACGACTTTTTGACCCGCAAGCCGTTGATTGTGGCGGTAAATCTTGATGAAGAACAGATCCGCAGCAATTCTTACCCAGAAAAGGAAGAGCTTGAGGCCGAACTGGAAAGGCTGGGCATACCCTTGATCACAGTCAGTGCCCAGATAGAAAATGAGATTAAAGAGCTCGAAGAGGAGGACGCCCGCTTATTCCTGGAAGAGCTGGGTCTTTCAGATACGGGGATTTCCCGCCTGGCCCGTACTGTGTACAAACATCTTGGCCTGATGTCCTTTTTTACAGTGGGTGAGGATGAAGTCCGGGCCTGGACAATTAAAGCCGGAACAATGGCCAAACAGGCGGCAGGAAAAATCCACTCCGATATTGAACGGGGTTTTATTCGGGCAGAAGTTATCTCCTACGAGGATCTGCTGGCCTGCGGAGACAGTCAGGCCGCGAAGGCAAAGGGGCGCTATCGCCTGGAAGGCAAGGACTATATTGTGCAGGACGGGGACATTGTCAGCTTTAGATTCAATGTCTAAGTAAGGAGGTTGGACCATGGATGTACAGAGGAAAGCTCAGGAATTAGCTGAAGCTATTGCCAACAGCCAAGAATACACCAGATTGAAGGCGGCCAGGGAAGAGGTGGATAAGCACCAGGCGGCTAAAGTAATGCTCAGGGATTTCCAGGAGAAACAGCTGAAGTTGCAGCAGCAGCAAATGTCTGGAGAAGAAATCACTCCTGAACAGGAAGAGCAGCT
>JAAYSR010000138.1 GCA_012518325.1 Bacillota bacterium | reverse complement strand
GAAAGAAACGCCGGTTTGGGCATCTTGGTTTCCCTTTCTACAGTATAGGTACCAGTATAGTATGAACTGCTTTGCAGCGGTGCATGCAGGGTACCCTCAGCCTCTACTTCAGCCGGCTTTGCAGCTCCTTGAGCAGCTGTTGGTGGGACTCGTAGAGAATGGCCTCCATGCCCATTCGGCGGGCTCCTTCCACATTGGCCGAAACGTCGTCGATAAACAGGCACTCCTTGGCCAAAAGTCCCCAGCGTTCCAGCAGCAGGCTGTAGATCCGGGGTTCAGGCTTAAGCACCTGATGATCGCAGGAGATAATCATGCCGTCAAAAAGCTTAAACCAGCTGTAGCGCTCTTTGATGTAGGCGAAAGCGTCTGTGTGGAAGTTGGAGATAACATAAAGCCCACAACCTTTGCCCTTAAGCTCAGGGAGCAGGGCGGCATTCTCCTCAATGGGGGTCAGCATGGAAAACCAGTCAGCAAAGGCTGCCTGGATTTCTTTCTTGAATTGAGGGTGTTGATTGATTAGGCGAATTTCGGCCTCGGCCTGGTCAATCACGCCCCGGTCGAGCATGAGCCATTCCGGGCTGCCGAAAATTGCGCTGCGCAGAAAGCCGATCTGGGTGTGGCCAGGAAAAAGCCTCTGCAGGTAGGCCTCTGGCTGAAAGTTTATCAAAACCCGTCCTAAGTCAAAGACAACATTTTTGATCATTCATTCTCCATCCTTTCAGGGAGTAACCTTTCTTCTCTTAGGGCGTCTTTCCTTCCCAAATATGGCCGTTTAGCTCAAGTTGGCATCTTTTGCGGAAGGAACAACAAGATTATTCTGGAATTATTAAGCACAGCGCCAAAGCTGAAAGGCCATGCATTTCGTTTCCAGGGGGCTCGGAGCTCAAAATGATTGTCACACTAACCATGAATCCGGCAGTTGATCGCACCGTAATTGTTGACTCCTTCGCCCTCGGGCAGACCAATCGTGTTCTGGATGTTCATACCGCCGCCGGAGGCAAAGGGGTGAATGTGTCCAGGGCACTGATGCAGTGGAATGTACCCTCCACGGCAACGGGCTTTTTGGCGGGCCTGGAAGGGGAATTTATTGCAAAGGCCTTACAGTCCGGCAAGATTGAACCTAGGTTTGTCTGGCTGGCAGGGAAGGGCAAAACCCGCACGAATACCAAGATTTATGACAGCGACAGCCGGCTCACGACAGAGTTAAATGAGCCTGGTCCTGAAATAACCCGGAAGGACGAAGCAGCCCTGTGGCGGCTCCTGGAGGGGCTGCTTCCCCAAGCAAAACTTATTGTCTGTTCCGGCAGTCTGCCCAGGGGGATTTCGACGTCATTTTACTGTGAGCTGACGCAAAGGTGCAATCGCCTCGGTGTCTTGGTCTGCCTGGACACTTCCGGCCCACCTCTTGCCGAGGGAGTAAAGGCGGGACCCTATTTTCTCAAGCCGAATAAAGAGGAGCTGGAAAACCTGTTTGGGAAAAAGTTGGAGAACGAGCTGCAAATAGTAGGGGCGATCAAACAGCTTGCCAAGTACGGAATCCAGTTGATAGTGGTATCCTGCGGAGAGGACGGAGCTGTCTATTACAAAAAAGGAGAGCCATTATTCTGGGGCAAGGCGGTCGCAAGTCCAGTCAACAGCACTACCGGCTGCGGTGATGCGCTGGTTGCGGCAGTTGTCCTGGCGCTGACCAAGGGAATGGGCTGGGAGGATACCGTCCGCTGGGCTGCGGCTGCGGCAACGGGCACTGCAGAATTGGCAGGCACAGACTTTCCTGAGCTGAAACATATTGAAAGCATTATTCCGAGAGTGGATTTGAGAAGAATAGATGCTGATTGGTAATCTGGGAACAATACCCCTGGACAAGGAGAGATGGTCATGAGTGATGCGAAATACATAATTGGGCTGGACTTTGGCAGTGACTCTGTACGGGCACTGGTCGTGGATGCTGCGACGGGAGAAGAGCTGGCTACGGACGTCGCCTATTACAGGCGCTGGGTCAAGGGCTTGTACTGTGACCCGGCGGCTAATCAGTTTCGCCAGCATCCCCTCGATTATTTAGAAGGCCTGGAAGAATGCATCGTTGGGGCCCTGGCCAAGCTTCCGCGGGGCAGCGGGGACAAAGTTGCGGCAATAGGGGTAGGTGCAACCAGTTCCACCCCTTCCCCTGTGGACGAAGCGGGAACCCCCCTGGCCCTGCGGGATGAGTTCAAGGACAATCCTAATGCTATGTTCAATCTCTGGAAGGATCACACCGCGGTGCGTGAGGCGGCGGAGATTAACGAGCTTGCCAAAGGCTGGGGCGGAGTGGATTTCACTAAATACTCCGGGGGAGTATACTCTTCCGAGTGGCTGTGGTCTAAATGCCTGCACGTCTCCCGGATTGATCCGGCTGTGAGGGAAGCCGCCTTTTCCTGGGTGGAGCTCTGTGACTGGATCCCTGCAGTTCTGACAGGTACCGAAGAGCCGCTGACAATGAAACGCAGCCGCTGTGCAGCCGGCCATAAGGCTATGTGGCATGAGGAATGGGGCGGTCTGCCCAGTGAGGAGTTCCTAACGAAACTCGACCCTATCCTGGAGGGGCTCAGGGGCAGGATGTATGAAAAGACCTATACCTCGGATCAGGCTGCCGGATATCTGACTTCAGCCTGGGCAAAAAAACTTGGCCTGAAGGCAGGCATTCCTGTTGCGGTTGGGGCTATAGATGCCCACATGGGTGCCATTGGCGGCGGCATTGCAGAAAAGTCCATGATGAAGATCATGGGTACATCCACCTGCGATATCATGGCAGTCAGCAAAGAAGACATGGGAGATATCTTGGTAGAGGGCATGTGCGGGCAAGTGGACGGTTCGGTGATTCCGGGCATGATTGGGGTGGAGGCAGGACAGTCGGCCTTTGGCGACATCTATGCCTGGTTTAGAGATCTTCTGCTCTGGCCCTTTGACGCCCTCCAAGCTGAGCTGGGCTTGTCGGAAGAACAGCTGGGCGCAGCCCGGGATCGCATTCTGGTGAAACTGGCGGAACAGGCTGCCAAAATCAATCCTGCTGAGACGACGGTTTTGGCTTTGGATTGGCACAACGGCCGCAGAACGCCCTTTGCGGATCAGGAGCTGAAGGGAGTTCTGGCAGGCTTGACGCTTGGGTCTGATGCCCCTAGAATCTTCAGGGCTCTGGTTGAAGCCACAGCCTTTGGGTCCCGTGCCATCGCCGAGCAGTTTAGGAAGCAGGGATTGGAGATTAGGGAAGTGATTGCCCAGGGCGGCATTCCCAAGAAGAACGAGTTTGTGATGCAGGTGACCTCTGATGTCATGAACATGCCCATTAAGGTAGTCAACTCGGATCAAACAGGAGCGCTGGGCGCCGCCATGTGTGCGGCAACAGCGGCGGGCCTGTATCACGATTTGAGAGAGGCGCAACAGAGTATGGGAAGCGGCTATTCCCGGGAGTACAGGCCGGAGCCGGAAAGTGCCAAATCTTACGAAGCGCTTTACCGGAAGTACCTGGAGATGGGTGGAGTATTGGAGGATCTTCTGCGCAGTCTCTAGGCGGAACGGGAAGCCAACCGGAGAGCCGCCAGTATGTTGGCGGCTCCCGCATTGAACTTGTCTTTTCAGCTACTTTGCGGTATAATACTGCTAGATTAACTCCGAATCCGTCAGTAGTGGGGGACCCAGTTTATGGGGTGAATCTTGCAAGTCAAGAGGGGCGACTTGGGCGTCCTAACCCGGCAGCTAACCCCATAGGAGTACACCAAGAGCGTAGTGTCGTTTTGCGGAGAGCAAAACGCCTAGCGCTTTTTTTGTTGCCCCTGGGGTCAGAGCGGCCAATCTGAAGACAGGGACAGGCACACGAGTCAATCTTCAGATCATGATGGGTGGGAGGTAGTAAAATTGGACGTTCTCTTGAAAATTGGAATTGTGTTAGTGGTAGGGTTGGTGGGGGGGAAAATCGCCCGGATCTTCAAACTGCCTAATGTTTCAGGCTATCTGGTTGCGGGGCTTTTCCTGGGTCCGTCATTTTTCAAGTATATCAGTGCGCAGGACATTGATTCATTGGCCGTGATCAGTGAAGTCGCGCTGGCCATTATTGCCTTCAGCATCGGAAGTGAATTTGTGCTGAAAGATATGCTTAAGCTCGGCAAATCCATTGTTATCATTACCCTCCTGGAAGTGGTGGGCGCGATCGCTGTTGTTTTCAGCCTTATGTACTTTGTCTTCGGCCAGCCCTTTGCCTTCAGCATCGTAATTGCTTCCATGTCTGCTGCCACTGCTCCTGCGGCAACTCTCCTGGTGATGCGCCAGTATCGGGCAGACGGCCCGCTGACCAGGACCGTACTGCCAGTGGTGGCGTTGGACGACGTGTTCGGCATCATGGCCTTTGGGATTGCCCTGTCCTTGGCCAGGCTTTCTGTGGGGGGCTCTGAGAGCACGCTTCTCCAGATGCTGGTTCAACCGGTGGTAGAAATTGTTGGCTCCCTAGCTCTAGGATTGGTACTCGGCTTTATCCTGGCCTGGGTAGCGAAAAAGGCTGAGGATCGCGACGAGATGCAGGGCATTTCCCTGGCCGCGATTGCAGCAGCCACTGGGCTGTCTACCTGGCTGGGGCTGTCGCCGCTCTTGACCAATATTGTGATGGGAACTGTCGTAGTAAATGTGATGCGTCACTCGACCAGGGTTTTCGCATCGGTTAATGATTTTGCTTCTCCGGTCTACGTACTTTTCTTTACCTTGGCTGGAGCCAGCCTGGACCTTAGGATTCTTATGTCAGTGGGGCTGATGGGACTGGCCTATATCGCAGCCCGGGCGGCCGGCAAGGGCCTTGGCGCTTATATAGGGGCAAGGCATGTCAGGGCACCGGAAACAGTGCAAAAATACCTTGGTTTGGCACTTTTGCCCCAAGGAGGAATTTCCATCGGGCTTTCTGTCCTGGTGAGACAATTCCTGCCGCAGTATGCAGTGCCAATTACGACCATTATCATGTTCAGCGTGTTGGTATACGAAGTTTCAGGACCGATTTTTGCCAAGATTGCCATCTCTAAGGCGGGGGAAATCGGAGGAATGGATGCCGGACGGGAAGATGTCCAGGCAGAGTTGGCATAATACACTTTGAGAGAAAGAAGGTATCCATATGTACGCACTGTTCATTGTGCTGAATGATGTGAATCAACTGGACGAAATCCTCGAACGTTTTGTCAAAGTGGGTGTCAAGGGAGCAACTGTCCTGGACAGCCAGGGTATGGGAGGAGCCATGGTCCACGGTGCCGGACGCAGCCTGCCGCTCTTTGGCTCTTTAAGAAGTCTGATGGACTCAGCCCGCCCATACAATAAGACCATCTTCTCGGTTCTGGAGAGTGAAGAGATGGTAGAAAAGGCGGTTGGAGCAGTTCAGGATGTCTTTGACGACAGGCCGGCAGAAGGTCTTGGTTTTATGTTCTCTGTGCCCATCGGCAAGACTTACAGCATGTGCCGTAACAAAAAGTGCTAGTCCGAAAGGATGGAATAGCTAAAGGAGCTCGGATGACTTACCGAGCTCCCAGCCTGGCAGAAATGGCAGGCAAGCTGCCTTAGCCATCTTCCTCTTAAAGTGATTGTAACAACGCATGGTTTGTGGTACAATAACAAATGAGCCGGCCCCGTAGCTCAGGGGATAGAGCAGTGGTTTCCTAAACCATGTGCCGCAGGTTCGATTCCTGCCGGGGCCGCCACTCCAAAACTAAAAAGACGTGTAGATGGGCTGACATGCTGCTCAAAGCAGATGTCAGTTTTTTGATCTGCAATTGTGTTAGAGCTTGAAACGTCCCATCTGTTTGTCAACTGTTTCCGCGGCCTCTGCCACTTCCAGGGCTGAGGCGGCCATTTGCTCGGTGGAAGCCGACTGCTGTTCGGTAGTGGCACTCATCTCTTCAGCTCCGGCTGCCAGCTCTTGGGTAGTCGCAGCTACGCCTCCGATTTCAGCTGCCAGTGATTCGATGACACTTGCTATTTCAGCGAATACTTGGCCTGTGTGGGCTGCAACTTCCATGCCCTCTTTCACTTTGCCGGTGCCCATGGCAGTACGCTCAACAGATGCCTGGGCAGTGTCTTTGATCTGCTGGATAAGGTGGGTTATTTCCCCAGCAGCCTTGGCGGATTGTTCTGCCAACTCCCGCACTTCATCGGCAACCACAGCAAAGCCTCGTCCTTGCTCGCCGGCCCTGGCAGCTTCGATAGCCGCATTTAACGCCAGGAGGTTGGTCTGATTGGCGATCCCTGTAATTAATGTTACGATCTTGCCGATCTCTTCTGATTGCCGCCCCAGATCTCTGATTTCCCGTGCCAGAGCGTTAACCACTTCAGTAATCTCAGTCATTGTCTGCACTGTTTTCTCAACTTCGATTG
>JAAYSR010000137.1 GCA_012518325.1 Bacillota bacterium | reverse complement strand
TTCCAAGGGCTTGACCTGGTAAAGCGCTTTCTCGCCCTTTCTCAAGCTTGCTTGGCGGCTTTTCTGTTCCTCTGCGCCTGCCTCAAGTTCAGCCTGCTTTTCCTGGATGTCCTCTAAATCTAAGAAAGCCTGGTAAAGGTGGCGGCTGTTGGTTAACTCCTCGATCTGCCCGGCAATGGCCGTCTGTTTCGCTTTGGACTCCTTCTCCAGGGCAGCCTGGAGCTGCTTGTCACTGTCTATCAGTGCTTTAAGATCTTCCGCCGCTTCAGGTGCCTGGTGGATGGTTATCCCTTGGATTTTTGCCTGCAGTGTGCTGCCCTTCTCATCGTCGGGCACACTGATGCCTGCCAGAGCCTGGAGGATGCTGTTTTCCTTGGCCTCCAGGGCGGCCTTTGCTTCCCTTTCTCTCTCTTTCAGCAGGCGCTGGGCAGTTTGGTAGAGATTCGTGGAAAAAACGCGCCTGAAGATCTCCCCCCGTTCTTTGCTGTCTGCTAACAGGAGCCTGAGGAACTCTCCCTGGGCGATCATCGCGATCTGCTTGAACTGATCGCTCTTGATGCCTAAAATATCTTCGATTTTCGCGGTTACGTCCCGCTGCCCTGTAACTGCAGCTCCCCCCGGCAGATATAATGCGGCTTGGGCAGGCACAGTGGTTGTGCCCTCCCCCCGCAGCTTCGGCCGCTCGTAGGCGGGGCTCCTCTCTACTGTGTAGGTTTGATTCCGATGGCGAAAGGTAAGCTTAACATAGGTATCCGTCTCCGGCTCCGCGAAATGGCTGCGCAGGGTGCTGACCGGCCGGACCGAACCGCTGCTCTCACCAAAAAGGGCAAAGGTGAGGGCGTCAAAGATGGTGGTCTTGCCTGCCCCCGTGGGGCCTGTGATTAAAAACAGCCCCTTGGATCCCAAGCGGGTAAAGTCAAGTTCCGTTTCTCCTGCATAGGGCCCGAAAGCTGACATGACAAGCTTGATCGGTTTCACAGCTCTGCACCCCCTGCCTCTTGAAAGATCTCTTCCATGACACTGGTCTCTTCCGGGCTCAGCTCCCTGCCGTTTTGCAGCTCATAAAAGCTGGCAAAAAGCTCTAAGGGACTTTTGCGCTCCAGCTCCTCCGCGGCCGCAATTTGGGCCTGGGCGGTACTGCCGGTTCGTCTGTTTTCAAAGTCCAGGGCCATTAGATTGGGGAAGACAGGGCGGAGCTGGCCTAGGGCGTCATAGATTTCCTCCTCGTCGGTGAGGGTTATGTGCAGGTAATCCTCGGCGCCCTCTTTATCTTCCTTGCCTAAGCGCACAAGCTCAGCAATGGGGCCCTTGATCTCCCGGAGGTCCCGTAAAGGCTTCAAGGAATACTGTTCCAGTTTGAGATCTCCCTTGGCACCGACTTGAATCACAGTCACCGACTTGGGCTGCCGGGCTTCAGAAAAGGAGTATTTCAAAGGCGAGCCGCTGTAGCGGATGGTTTCAGAGCCGATATGCTGGGGCCTGTGGAGATGGCCCAAAGCCACATAGTCAAAGGATCGGAAAAGTGAGGCGTCCACCGCATCCAGTCCGCCTACGGGCGTCACTTCTGAATCGGAAAGTTCAGGCTGCTTGTCCCCGCTTACCACAAACTGATGGGCCAGGAGGATATTGCGTTCCTTGGTGTCAATCTCCTGAGTACTCAATACTGCTTCTACAGCCTCGTCAAAGCTTTCAATTTTTTCAGCAAAGCGGGACCTGATATGGGCCGGCCGAATAAAGGGCAAGAGGTGAATATGGAGGGGACCGTAATCGTCTTCCACCGTTACTTTATTAAGTGTTCCCTGAAAGCCTCCAGCAACGTAAAGGCGGTTTTTCTCCAAGATGCGGCTGCCAAAGCTGAGGCGCTCTGGCGAGTCGTGGTTGCCGCTGATCATAAACACTACCAGATTATTGCTGCTCAGGCGGGTTAGAAAGTCATCGAGAAGTTCCACCGCCTCAGTGCTGGGCTGGCTTCTGTCATAGACATCACCTGCAATTAACACTCCGTCAGCTTCTTGCTCTAAAGCGAGCTGGACGATCTGATCCAGTATGTACCTCTGATCTTCGATCAGGTTAAACTCGTTGAGACGTTTACCAATGTGCAGGTCAGCTAAGTGTAGAAAACGCATGGCTGTCCCCCTTATTTCTTGTTCTCTTGTTCCAATTCGCTATCTTGCCTCTGTAACCTTTTCAAG
>JAAYSR010000136.1 GCA_012518325.1 Bacillota bacterium | reverse complement strand
GTTGCCAAGAAGGTATCCTTCACTTCTTCACTGCTCATCCCGATCTCCCCAGGCGTACTAGGCAGCTCCATCGTTCTAAAGACAGCGAGCAGCTCTTCCCTTTCCGGCAACTCCTCCGAGATAATCTGCAAGATATTTTCCCAGTTTTCTATAATCCGTTCCAGCCTTTGTCTGTGGGCAGCCTTGTCATACTTCCCTTCTGTCTTTTCCCTTTCAATCAGCGCCTTGGCGCTCTTGCCGAGAAACTCTGTCAGCTGCCGGTTCCACTCCTCCAGGCTGAAGTTTTCCACATAGGCAAGGGCCTGTGCTCGGTCGGGCTTGATCTCTTTGATCAGATCGTAGAGCTTCAGGCTGAAAAGTGTGGCGATGCCGCACTGAATTCCGTGGTACTGTACAGGGGTAGCAAACTCCAGTGCCCGCATATCCCAAAGATGGGCAAAGTAGTGCTCCACGCCTGAAGCAGGCCGGGAAAGCCCTGCAAAGCTCATGGCCACACCTGACATCACCAGGCTCTTAAACACCGTTTCCACCGCCTCAGGCCTGCGCTCAGCGAGTCCTTCAGCAGCCTGAACGCAATGCCTGACCGATGCGCGGACCAGGGAAGCAATCTCCTCGCAGTAGTATTCGCCTGTGATCACGCTGGACATGCGCCATTCACAGATGCTTACGTACTTGGCGAGGATATCCCCGATGCCCGCCTGGAGCAGATCAAAGGGAGCCTGGCAAAGGATATCCAGATCTGCCACGATGGCCTCTGGCGTGCATGCGGCAATCGACACCTTAGTCCCGCTTAAGATCACAGAAGCGGTAACAGAGGCAAAGCCGTCCATGGAAGGGGCGGTGGCAACAGTGACTAAAGGCCTTTTGGAGACACTTGCCGCTATCTTGCTCAGATCACCGATGGTGCCGGTGCCCACGCCGATAATCAAATCACAGCCTTGGTCAAAATTGAGAATTACTTCACCGACAGCGGTGTTATTAAGCTTCAGCTTTTCTTCGGGAAAGACAAAGGAGGTGTGTTCAATTCCAGCGGCCTCCAGGCAGGCGCACACTTGCCTCCCCGCCACCTCAAAGGTTTTCCGATCTGCAATTAGAAAGACTTTGGAGCCCCCATGCCTCTTGACCACATCGCCAATTTCTGCCAAAGCCCGGTGCTTGACAATGACTTCCTTAATATCACAGGAGTGGTGCCTCCCGCAGGAACACAAACGGCCGCTCTCCGCCAGCAGTTTCTCCAGATCTATAGTCATTGCGCGCCAGCCTCCCCAAAGGATTTCCAGGGCAGATCAACCGGTTTGGCCTGATTGAGAATCTCATCCACATGCCGCAGCAGGGGGAAGTTCTCCCAGTTTGCCAAGCCTTGCTCCGCCAGCTTGTGCATGGCGCTGCTGACCCGATTGGTAATCGCTACAGATTCCAGGGTCACGCCTTCCAGTTCCTGCAGCGCCTCGTCTATTGACAGGCCCCGGCCCAGGAGGGTGCCGAGCATTCTGGTGCGGCCGCCGAAGATGGTCACATACAGATCGCTGACGCCAAAGACAACGCTTTCCTCTTTGCCCCCAGCCATTTTCACAATTTTGTCCATCTCCCGCATCGCCTGGCCGAAAATAGCAGCCTGGGGATTATAAGCTTCGGTGCAGCCGATCCCGTTCTCCCTCTCCTTCAGCCCTACCGCTAAAGTCACAGCAAGGGCATAGGCGTTCTTCATCGCAACCGCAGTTTCCACCCCTGCGACATCGGTGGAGACTGTGATGTGGTAGTAATCTGTTTCCAGCAGCCCCTTCAGCTTTGCGAGAACAGGAAGGTCATGGCCGCAAAAGCATACGGCAGAGTGGTTGCGATCTGCCAGCTCATAGCTGGTGCACGGTCCTCCAACGGCGCTGATGGAAAGCTCGCTTCTGGATTCCAGCAAATAGTCCGGGAAGGTTTTCAGTTTTCCGTTCCCCTCATGGACCAAACCCTTTGTAATTAAAAGGACCGGGACATCCTGGGGGATCAAAGGCAGTACCTGATCCCGAAACCAGTCCACCCCAAAACTGCTGATTCCTCCGATTACAATATCGATACCCTGGAGGGCAGCTTCAAGCTCCTCAATCTGAAATGCCTGCACTTCTGCAGGAAGGGGCGGCTGGAGCTTGGGATGATTCCCAGTCGCCTTTACATGTTCAATAATCTCCCGGTCCAGATGGGTGCCTACCAAGCGAACTTCATGCCCGTTATCCCGGGCGGGTACTGCCATGGCGGAGCCCATCATGCCCGCACCTACGATTGTAATAACACTCATTCTAACCACCTCCGGGGGCGCGCCCCCATGCTATTTAAATCTCTGCCTCAGCCCAGGAACAGCAGGGCCTGCACCGCTGCTGTAATTAGCATTGCCAGCAACGGCAGGGCCATTTTACGCAACACAACGCTGTATCTAGCCTCAAAATGCTCATTGGTCAAAATTAAGCATAAGTGAATGGGCGAAACCAAGTAACCGACCATAGCAGAAGCAAAAAGCAACGATGTATACGGCACCGCGAGGCCACTTGGCACCAGGGGAGCAAAGAAGGCAGCCAAAATGCCTGTGGCCGCCATGTCCGACCCGGTCAGGTATGCAGCCACAAGCCCCAATACCACCACCAGCACCGGCAAGGGAATGCCAAAGGCAAAAAGGGAACCTGCCAGGCTGCCGACAACCCCGGAGGCCTCGATGAGCG
>JAAYSR010000135.1 GCA_012518325.1 Bacillota bacterium | reverse complement strand
TTGATCTGACTCTTGAAGCAGCCCAGCATTTAGGAAACAACATCGTACGCTGCATCGCCATGGCTTCAACCGATGGCCTGCAGCGGGGCATGGAAGCAGTTGACACCGGCGGACCCATTTCTGTTCCGGTAGGTCCGGAGACACTAGGCCGTCTGTTCAATGTTCTCGGGGAGCCTATTGACGGCAAAGAGCCTGCCAAGACCAAAGAAAGGTGGCCAATTCATCGCCCCGCGCCGAAGGTCGATGAAGTAGAGCCTTCCAGCACTATGCTGGAAACAGGGATTAAGGTTGTAGACCTCCTTGCACCCTACGCCAGGGGCGGAAAAATTGGTCTTTTCGGCGGTGCAGGTGTGGGCAAGACCATCCTCATTATGGAGCTGATCCGCAACATTGCCCACGAACACGGCGGCTACTCTGTCTTTGCCGGCGTGGGAGAGCGTACCCGTGAGGGTAACGACCTGTACTTTGAAATGCAGGAATCCGGAGTTATTGACAAAACGGCCATGGTTTTCGGTCAGATGAACGAGCCTCCAGGAGCCCGTTTGCGGGTTGGCCTGACCGGGCTTACCCTGGCTGAGTACTTCCGTGACGTAGAAAAACAGGACGTGCTTTTGTTTATCGATAACATCTTCCGCTTTACCCAGGCAGGTTCGGAAGTATCTGCCCTGCTGGGGCGTATGCCCTCCGCGGCAGGCTATCAGCCAACCCTGGCAACGGAGATGGGCCAGCTGCAGGAGCGCATTACTACGACCAAACATGGCTCCATTACCTCAATCCAGGCCATTTATGTACCTGCCGACGACTATACTGACCCGGCTCCGGCAACTACCTTTGCCCACTTGGATGCCACCACCAACCTGGAAAGGCGGATTTCAGAGAAGGGAATCTATCCTGCTGTTGATCCTTTGGCATCCACTTCCAGGATTCTGGCTCCGGATATTGTCGGAGAAGAGCACTACAATGTGGCCCGGGGCGTGCAGCAGGTATTGCAGCGTTACAGTGAGCTCCAGGACATCATTGCCATTTTGGGCATGGATGAGCTTTCAGAGGAAGACCAGATCACAGTGGCCAGGGCGCGCCGGCTGGAGAGATTTATGTCCCAGCCCATGTTTGTGGCCGAGGCCTTCACTGGAATTCCAGGCAGATTCGTACCTGTCAAAGAAACAGTACGGGGCTTCAAGGAAATCCTGGAGGGCAAACATGACCATCTGCCCGAAAACGCCTTCTTCATGGTCGGCACAATCGATGAGGCGGTGGCTAAGGGGCAGGCCCTGTTAGAGGAGAATGCCTAATGGCTGTCTTCACTTTAGAAGTTGTTACGCAAGAGCGAACTGTAGTCATGACAGAGGTAGAGTATGTGCTTCTGCCGGGGACCGACGGCAGCTTCGGAATCTTAAGCGGCCATCAGCCGATTATGGCGTCACTGGGCATTGGTGTCCTCGAGTTTGGCCCCCTGCATGGCAAACGACGAAAGATAGCCCTTGGCGGCGGGTTTATGGAAATGAACGGCGACAGACTTAATGTGATGGCCCACACTGCAGAACTGGCAGAAGAAATAGACGTGCTTAGGGCGCGCCAGGCTAAGCAAAGGGCTGAACAGAGGCTGGCGGACCGCCATGGCGATCTTGACATTGCCCGAGCACAGATTGCCCTGCAGAAAGCGCTGCTTCGTTTGAAAGTGGCAAATGGCGAGTAAAGCCTTCCCCCTGATTTTTCAGGGGGATTTTTTTGTATAGTGTCTTAATCTACGGAGCATACTATCCCCAAGGCGGTGATAGTATGCGAGCATGGAGAATTGTGAAAGACAGGCTGAGACAAGCCTGGTACAGGCGGGACCGGCAGAAAATACTTGTTTTCATAATGATCGGAGTATCGCTGCTGGCCGGCATTGGCGTAGGCATGTACCGAACTTGGCCCTCGGAAGAGCCGGCGGCCACTGCTCCCCAGCTGAGTCTGGAAGATCTTGAGGCTGTAGTAGAAGAAAGGGTCCAGCGTGTCATTGCCGACTTCTACCCCTGGGTCCTGGACGGCCCGATTCAACTGGCTGCGGTGGAGCCGCCCGCTAGCGTGAAGCCCGAACCGACAGAGATGAAGCCGGAGAAAGAACCCGAACCCCAACTTTCCTTTGAACATCTGATTTGGCCAGTACAGGGCGAGATTGCCACCCCCTTCGGCTGGCACCGGCATCCGGTTTACGGCGACTGGCGTTTCAACGCCGGCCTGGAGTTCAGTGCATCTGACAGTGCGGTGCGAACCGTGCTTCCCGGCGAAGTTGTTGCAGTCAACTCCAACGGTCTGGAAACCGAACTGATTATTGACCACGGCAGCGGCTGGGTTTCGACTTACCGTTCAATCCGGGGCATTCAGGTTGGGCCCGGCGACAAGGTGAAACAGAACCAAAATATTGCGCTTCCCGACAGCTCCGGCCTGGTCTTTTTCGGGCTGACCCACAATGGAAAGCCGGTTAACCCCCAGGCGTTTCTCCACTAATGCTAAGCATATTCAAAGCCCCGCGGCATATAAATGTATAAAAAGTGCTAGGGGGAAGCGCAGATGAGAGACTATATCCGCAAGCGGGTGGTGGATGTAAGTTTATATATTGTGAAAACCAAAGCCACTGTGCGACAGGCGGCTACTGTGTTTGGAGTGAGCAAAAGTACCATCCATAAGGATGTGACGGAGCGCTTGCCACGTATCAATAGAGAGCTGGCTGAACAGGTGAAACAGGTGCTCGAGGTAAACAAGTCGGAAAGGCATATTCGGGGCGGAGAAGCTACTAAGCGCAAGTATAGCGTGAAGGGTGCCACTCGGGCGTCTTAGAATACTAAATGTAAAAAAGGATTTGCCTCCTCTGTGGCGAATTTTATCAGGCGTGGCCAAGGGATGGTCACGGATGCGTGTCGGAGGGGGCAAAAGAATGTTCAGCAAGGATATTGGAATTGATTTAGGCACAGCAAATATACTGGTTCATGTACGGGGCAAAGGCGTTGTGATTCATGAGCCTTCCGTTGTGGCCATTGATGTGGATACGCAAAAAATATGTGCCATCGGTGAGGAAGCCCGGGCCATGATCGGCCGCACACCTGGAAACATCCGGGCTATTAAGCCGCTTAATGAAGGTGTGATTGCAGATTTTCAAATTACCGAAGAAATTCTCAAGTACTTTATCCGTAAAGTGGCGGGACGCGGTTTTAGGCCCAGGGTTATGGTTTGCGTTCCCTCTGGGATTACTACAGTAGAAAAAAGGGCTGTGCTGGAAGCAGCGACGCTGGCCGGCGCCAAAGAAGTCTATCTTGTTACGGAACCCATAGCCGCAGCAGTTGGCTGCGGTTTAGACATTGCTGCCCCAAG
This sequence comes from Bacillota bacterium, assembly GCA_012518325.1. Taxonomy (GTDB): domain Bacteria; phylum Bacillota; class Limnochordia; order Darwinibacteriales; family Darwinibacteriaceae; genus UBA5420. The sequence goes on along the minus strand of JAAYSR010000135.1, from coordinate 1,699 downwards.
CGGCAGCATGGTTGTGGATATCGGGGGAGGAACAACGGACATAGCCGTCATATCCCTTGGCGGCGAAGTGACATCAGAGTCGCTGAGAATCGGCGGCTCCCACATTGAAGAAGCTATTGTGCGCCATGTGAAAAGGGTGTACAACCTGGCTATCGGCGATCGTACAGCTGAAGACATCAAGACAACGATTGCCAGCACATACCCGACTCCTGACAGGAAAATGTCCATTCGGGGCAGGGATCTGGTCACCGGTCTGCCTGCCACTGTGGAGATTACGTCTGTAGACATTTACCCTGCTTTGGAAGAGCCCGTTTTTGCCATTGTAGATGCCATCCGCGGTGTTTTGGAAGTCACACCGCCGGAGCTTGCGGCTGATATTATGAATAAGGGTATGTCCTTAACTGGAGGAGGCTCCTTGCTGGACGGCATACCTCGCTTGATTCAGGAGAGAACCGGAGTGCCGGTGACTTTGGCCGATGACCCCCTCAGCTGTGTTGTCAGGGGCACAGGGCAGATCCTGGATTCCATTGACAGCATGCCCCGGACGCCTTTTGTTGCCAGATATACTAAAGGGCGCTAAAATAAAGGGCTAAAGTTTAATCATTCCCTTGCCGATAGTATTGGCAAGGGAATCTTTATAGGGAGGTGATCTTATACTGCGAGGTATTTATACTGCAGCATCAGGCATGCTGGTGGAATCGCTGCGCATGGACGTATCCAGCAACAACTTAGCTAATGTAGATACCGCCGGATTCCAAAAACAGACTGCCCACATTTACTCTCTCCCTGAAACGCCGATACATAGAGTGCACCAGAAAACAAGCCGCCTGCTTGGGGTGTTGGGAACCGGGGCTCTAGTGGATGGAAGCCGGTCCTCATTTGCGCCTGGAGCGCTCCGTACGACGGGAAATCCGCTGGACTGTGCCTTGATTGGCCACGGATTCTTCGCCGTTTCCACCCCGGAAGGAACCAGGTACACCAGGGACGGCAGGTTTACTGTCAGTGAAAGCGGCCTCTTGGCTACCTTAAGCGGCCATCTGGTCCGGGGAGAGCAGGGATCTATCTATGTTGGCGAAGGCGACGTCTTAATTAACGAGAGGGGAGAGGTCTTGGTCGATGGTGAAATGGTGGACAGGCTCCTGATTGTGGAGTTTAATGACCGAGACGCTTTGGTGCGGCGCGGGGCCAATCTGTTCGAAGCGCAGCCTGAAGCAGGGACTCCCTTCAGATATCGAGCAACGGTTGCGCCGGGAACCATCGAACTGGCAAACGTAAATGTAGTTTCAGAAATGGTCAACCTGATTAACATTCAGCGGAGCTACGAAGCGAATCAAAAGGTGATTCAAGCCTTTGACGAGACATTAGGCAAGATCATTAATGAAGTATAGCAGCTGCAAGGGGCATAGGCTGGACTGGAAACAGAAGCCTGCGAAACTATCAACCGACTGCGATAGTTTCATACCCCCTTTCTTGCGTTGTGTTTAAATTCAAACGTTCAAGGAGGGTTTTTTGTTATGATGCGTTCATTATGGACCGCCGCCTCCGGGATGACGGCCCAGCAAACCAAGATCGACACTATTTCCAACAACCTGGCAAACGTCAATACTACAGGCTTTAAGAAAAGCCGGGTGGATTTTCAGGATCTGCTCTATCAAACCGTGAAGTATGCGGGTACGCCTTCCACTGCGGGGGCCCAGGT
>JAAYSR010000134.1 GCA_012518325.1 Bacillota bacterium | reverse complement strand
GCACTCTATGCCGTGCCCAACGGTGCTACCTCCACCGGAGCCTGGCTCTACAACAAACGGGTACACGATGAACTCGGCCTTGAGATTCCCACCACATGGGATGCTTTGCTGGACAACTGCGCCAAGATTAAAGAAGCAGGTCTCATCCCCGTTATCGGCGGATACAGAGACAGCTGGACCAGCCAGCTCATTCTCCTTGCCGACCAGCACAACCTCGTGCACGAGTATCCAAACTTTGTAGAAGAGTTCAACGCTGGAATTTCCACCTATTCGAACACCCCGGCTGCGCTGCGCGGTTTCGAAAAACTGAACCAGATTTGGGAGCTTGGCTACATCAACACCGATCTGAACTCCACTTCCTATGATATGGCTCTGGAAATGCTCGTCGAAGGTCAGGGCGTCTATTATCCAATGCTTTCCTTTGCCTTGGCCTACATCGAAGAAAACTTTGGTGATGAGATCAACAACATCGGTTCCTTCGGCCAGCCAGGCGACGATCCTGAGTATCACGGCGTGACCGTTTGGCTCCCAGGCGCACTCGCCATTCCCAAGACCAGCAAGAACATTGAAGCTGCCAAGCTCTGGCTTGAGTACTTCCTCTCCGAGGAAGCAACCGAGCTTCTGGCACAGTACAGCAAGCCAACCGGCCCATATGCTGTTAAGGGTTTGGAAGTTGACGTAGAGATGTATCAGGCAGCAATCGAACTGCAGCCGCACTTCGAACGTGGAATGACTGCCGCTGCCCTGGAGTTTGAATCTCCCCTCAAGGGACCCAACCTGATGCAGATTACGCAGGAATGCGGTTCCGGTATGTCTACGCCAATGGAAGCAGCTTTGAAATATGATCAAGACCTGAAAAAGCAGGCTCTGCAGCTTGGTTTGGAAGGTTGGCTCGACTAAGGGATTATCTTTTCACAAGTGGCGGTGGCGGTTGTCATCGCCACTTGTTCTAGGAGGCGTTTTTCTTGAAAAGAAGCGTATACGCAAATTGGCTGGTTGTTCCGGGGATGGCCATTTACAGCATCTTCTTTCTCTTGCCCACGCTTCTGTCTTTTTTCTTCAGCTTAACAGTATGGGATTTGCAGGAGTGGCGCTTTGTCGGACTGCTCAACTTTAAGATGTTCTTTGAAGAGCCGGCCTTGCGCGGCGCAGTGACAAACACCCTGATCTACGCGGTGACCACATCGGGATTGAAGACTGTCCTGGCGCTCCTGATTGCGGTAGGCCTGGCGTCAAAGCTTCCTACGCGCAATTTTTTGCGCTCGATGATTTTCTTCCCGACTATTGTCTCAACTGTTGCCGTCGGCATTGTCTTTACAAGCCTGATGCACCCAACCCGGGGGGTACTAAATGCGGCCTTGGCGGCCCTGGGCATTTCCGGTCCGGACTGGCTGGGCAACGGAAGTTTAGCTTTATACTCGGTAATTTTGGTAGATGTCTGGCGCGGCATAGGTATGGCGATGATGATTTACCTGGCCGGGCTGTCAGCAATACCTGAGGAATACGGCGAGGCGCTGATGGTCGATGGAGGCAATGCCTGGGATAAGTTTCGCCATATTACTCTCCCCCTGATCCGTCCCTCAATGAACTCTGTCATCATTCTATCGTTTATAGGGGGGCTGCGCTCCTTTGACCTGATCTGGGCCATGACCGGCGGCGGACCGGGCTTTGCAACGGAAATCCTGTCGTCGATTGTTTATAAGCAATATATAAGCGGGTTTTACGGATTGTCCACTGCCGGGAACATCATTCTCCTGGTCCTGGTAGCACTGTTGGCCGTGCCCCTGCACGTCAGGCTCACGAAGATGGAGGTGGATTTGTAGTGAAGCGGAAAGTCCGAACAGGTATAATCGCAGTTCTGGCCAACGCTGCCGTGCTTTTGTTCTACGCCACACCCTTCCTGTTTGTTGTGCTTAACTCATTGAAGGATCGGCGGGCGGCAGCCCAAATGAAACTGAGCTGGCCTGCGACATTTCATCCCGAAAACTATGCGGAAGTGGTGAAGGTCGGAGGCGGCATGCTGGTCACCGCTTTTAAGAACAGCACGGTCATTACCTTTGCAGTAGTGGTATTGACGGTGATCGTCTGCTCCATGACTGCCTTTTACGTGCAGCGGAGAGACAACCGCACCTCTAAAGTCGTCAGCTTTCTTCTGCTGATCGGGCTGATGGTGCCTGTGGCGGTTATGCCCACGATCTGGGTGCTCCAGGCTTTAGGGCTGTTCCGTCACAAACTGGGGCTGATTCTTGTGCAGACAGCGGTTGGCATGCCCTTTTCCATGATGCTCTTCCGCAGCTATATCGCGAGCATTCCCAGGGAAATCGATGAGGCGGCCATGATCGACGGCTGCGGGCCGGGCAGGCTGTTCTTCCAGATCATCTTTCCGATGCTCAAGCCCGTTACAGCCACCGTGGTCATTCTCTCTTCCATCAACGTGTTTAACGACTTTGCCAACGCCCTGTATTTTCTCCCTGGAGCGGAGAATGCCACTGTGCAGCTGACTTTGTACAACTTCATGGGGGCCTATTCCAACAGATGGAATCTGCTCTTTGCCGACGTTGTGATTATCTGTGTCCCGATGCTGGTCTTGTTCTTGCTGTTTAACAGGCGCATTGTCTCCGGTATGAGTGCAGGCGCGGTAAAAGGATAGGAGGAATCTATGCGTATTCGAGGATTGACTTGCGATTTTATGGAAAATCCCATGGGCTTTGATTTCCATAGGCCCCTTTTGGGCTGGATTGTGGAGGCGGAAGGGTACAATCGGAGGCAAAGTGCCTATCAGCTGCAAGTTGCACTGGATGAAGGCTTTTCTGAACTGGTGCATGACAGCGGGATTGTCAAAAGCGAAGAAAGCAACGGGGTGCGGCTGGAAATGCCCCTGCGCCCCTGCACGCGCTATTACTGGCGTGTCCAGGTGTGGGCCGACAACGGCGAGAAGGCGCTGAGCGAGAGCGCCTGGTTTGAAACCGCCCGTTATGACGAGCCTTGGCTGGCGAAATGGATCGGCGGCGGCGATCAGCTGCGCAAAGCTTTTACTGTAAAAAAACCTCTGAAAAGCGCCCGCCTTTATGCCAGCGGAGTTGGTCTCTACAAGGCCTTCTGCAATGGCGGGTCCGTATCTGATGAAGTGCTTGCCCCGGGATTTCACGCCTATGATCACTGGATTGCCTACCAGACCTATGATCTGACAGATCAATTGAGACCTGGAGAGAACGTGCTCGGCGTCTGGCTGGCCAATGGGTATTACAAGGGACGTGTAAACTGGGCAGAGCAGGGGGAACGGCGAAATATTTACGGCGATGCCCTGGGTTTTATCGCAGAGCTGCGCCTGGAGTATGCAGACGGCGAAGTGGAGATTCTCAATACCGATGAGAGCTGGAAAACTGACAAGAGCCCCTTTGTGCGGGCGGAGATTTACGACGGTGAGGTCTATGATGCCCGTCTCTGCAAAGAGGGCTGGAATGCCCCGGGCTTTGACGATTCTGAGCTGGAAAGCGCCGTTGAGGTAAACATCGACAAAGCGCTTCTGCAGGCCCGCAAGGCGCCGCCCATGAAGGTGATGGAAAGGCTTGATTCCCCTAAGTACATTCGAACGCCGGCAGGAGAGGACGTGCTCGATTTTGGTCAGAACTTTGCCGGCTGGGTCCGTTTTTCTGTGTCTTTGCCCGAAGGGGAGGAGCTGTTCCTGCAGTTCGGGGAAACCCTCGACCAGCACGGCAGCTTCTATCGGGACAACATGCGCACCGCCCTGGCTGAACTGCGCTATATATCCGACGGGAAGCCTGCCGAATACGCGCCGAGCTTTACCTTTTTCGGCTTCCGCTATATGCGCATCCAGGGGCTCGATAATATCAGGCCGGAGGACTTTACCGCTGAGGTTATCTACACAGAAATGAAGCAGACCGGGCATTTCGAGTGCTCCGACCCCCGGGTCAACAGGCTGTTCTTGAACGCTCTCTGGGGGCAAAAATCAAACTTCCTGGACATCCCCACCGATTGTCCCCAGCGTGACGAACGGATGGGCTGGACAGGTGATGCTCAGATTTTCTGCGGCACCGCATGCTTCAACATGCAGACGAATGCGTTTTATCACAAGTACCTGCATGACCTGGCACTGGAGCAGCAGGATGCGGGCTTTGTACCGGTAATTGTGCCAAACATTCTCAAGGGCACTGGTATCTGGCAGTTTCCCACCACAGGCTGGGGGGACGCGGCCACGATCATCCCCTGGACGATGTACACTCATTTTGGCGACATTTCCATTTTAGAAAAGCAATATGAGAGCATGAAGGACTGGGTAGAATACATGCGGTCCCAGGACACACTGGGAGTCAACCGCTTTTACGGCAGGCATCTCGGGGACTGGCTGGCCCAGGACACCAAAGACCCTGACAACCTGCATGGGCTGACTCCGCCGGAGCTGATTGCCACAGCCTACTATGCCTATTCCTCTGAGATACTTTCTAAGACAGCCAGGCTCTTAGGGAAAGAGGAAGACTGCCGCAAGTATGCAGAACTGGCGGAGGCGGTGCGCCAAGCCTTCCGGGACGAATTTGTTTCCCCTAACGGCCGGGTTGTATCCGAGACCCAGACCGCGCTGGCCATCAGTCTGTACTTTAACATGGTCCTGCCCGAACAGCGCCCCAAGGTCATCGAGCAGCTGGCTGAGCGGCTCCGCATTGACAAGTATCTGCTGACCACGGGATTTCTGGGCACACCTTACCTCTGCCCGGCCCTTTCAGAAAACGGGCTGGACGAGTACGCCTACGAACTGCTCCTGGCGGACAAGTGTCCGAGCTGGCTGTATGCAGTGGATCGGGGAGCAACCACGATGTGGGAGCGCTGGAACTCTATCCGGGAAGACGGCAGCATGGGGGATGTGCGCATGAACTCCTTCAACCACTATGCCTTTGGCGCCATCGCGGAGTGGATGTACCGCTATGTTGCGGGCATCAATCCTGTGGAAGAAGCCCCCGGCTTCCGGAGAATGGTATTGGCACCCCGCCCCAGCAGCTGCTTCGATCACGCCAGGGCTCAGCTGGAGACGCCCTATGGTACTGTAAGCAGCCAGTGGCGGCTTGAGAACGGTATCATTGAGCTGGAGTTCAGGATTCCCTTTAACACCGAAGCAGAGATTCGTCTGCCGGATGCCGAGGGAGCCGAGATCGAAGAAAACGGGCGCAAAATATCCGAAAGCATTTTGGTGCGGGGCTCCGGCCGCTGGACCTACCGCTATAAACATACAGGCCAGAGCATCAACAAGCGTGTACCTGAACTGGGTCGCTGGGGATAGGCGATGCTGAGGAAAACAAAAATCTTT